>NZ_JBEZFD010000007.1:0-131331 GCF_040649235.1 Spirillospora sp. NPDC049024 | reverse complement strand
CCTTCGGGCCTGGCGGCCCTTGGCCTCGCGTTCGCGGTGGGGGCGTCCTTCGGGCCTGGCGGCCCTCGGTCTCGCGTCTGCGGTGGTTTTGTACTCCTGGCCTGGCGGCCTCGGCCTCGGGTCCGTGATGGTTCGGGCCTTCGGGCCTGGCGGCCCTTGGGCTCGGGTCCGGCTGGTTTGTACTCCGGGCCTGGCGGCCCTGGGGCTCATGTTCGGTGGGCGGGTCGCCATCGGGTCGGGTGGGGCTGGCGGCGGGCTTGCTTTGGTTGGAGCTCGGGTCGGGGGCTGGGAGTTGTGGTGTCTGCGGGGGTTGGGCTGGGGGGTCGTTGGGGGTTCGTACGGCTGCAATAAACTCAGGTGCATGTCCGTGGGAACGTCCGAAATGGTGGTCCGGCAGGTCGGTGTGCCAGTGGTGGGCCTTGAGCGGGGCGCCCTGTGACGCCTGGGCGTGAACGTGGGATGACCGCGGTGTTGTGCGCTGCTGGGGCCGGGCTTGTGTTGCTCGCCGCTGGGCGCACCTGGGCCACTGTCAAGGCGCAGGGGTCCATTACGCCGTTCACCCAGCAGCTGACCGGGGGCGACCTCGGGGGTGCGCCTGGGGCGTTGGGGTGGGCCGGGCTTGCTGGGCTTGCGGCTTTGCTGGCTACGCGGGGGCGGGTTCGGGCTGGGGTCGGGGTGCTCATCGCCCTGTTCGGGGTCGGGATCGCCTACGCGTCCACGGTGGCCGTGCAGCGGTCCAGTGTGCTGGCGGCCGCCGGTGACAAGAGTGCTTTGCTGAGGCTCGGTGCGCATCCCTTGCTGGACGTCAACCTGTGGTGGGTGGTGTCCGTGGCCGGTGGGGTCGTGCTGGTCGTGGCCGGAATGGTTACCGCTCTGCGCTCTGCGCACTGGCCTGGGATGTCGGCCCGGTATGAGCGCACCGCGCCGCGCCGGGCGGCGGAGGACGACCCGTCCGCCATGTGGAAGTCGCTCGACCGCGGCGAGGACCCGACCGCGCACGAGCGGTCGTGAGCGCCGACGGTGGCGGGGTCGTGCTCGTGGTCGAGCACGACCCCGCCGTCGCCGAGCTGGAGCGCCGCTACCTCGCCCGGGAGGGCTTCGACGTCGAGATCGAGGGCGACCCCGCCCGGGCGGCCGCCGCGGCGCAGCGCCGCCGGCCCGACGTCGTCGTCCTGGACCTGTCCACCTCCGCGCTGCCCGCCGACCTGTACCGGCGCGTCGCCGACGCCGCCCGGCCCGCCCCCGTCGTCGCCGTCACCGGGCCCCTCGACCCGGCGGTCGCGCACCTGCTCGGCGACCACCGCGTCGACCGGCCCTTCGGGCCCCGCGTCCTCGTCGCCGCCGTCGCCGAGGCCCTGCGCGCCGGCGGCCCCGCCGAGGCGCCCGGACCCCTGCGCGCCGGACGGATCGCCCTCGACCCGCGCGACCGGGCGGCCGTCGTCGGCGACCGCCGCGTCGCCCTCACCGTCACCGAGTTCGACCTCCTCGAGTTCCTGATGGCCAACCCCGGCCGCGTCTTCACCCGCGAGCAGCTCCTCGACGCCGCGTGGGGGCCCGGAGCCGGCGCCGGAAGCCGCACCGTCGACGTCCACGTCGCGCAGCTGCGGGCCAAACTCGGGGACGGCAGCCCCATCCGGACGGTGCGCGGCGTCGGCTACGTCCTGGATACGTGACCCGCTTAGGGTGGACGTCGTGACGCGCGTATCCGTACCTCAGCGGGCCGGCTTGCGGGCTCTGGCGCCGCACGCGGCGGTGCTGGGCGGGGTCGCGGCCGGAGTCCTGGTGGTGGCGTTCGGCGCGGACCCCAACGAACCGGGCCACTACCCCGGGTGCCCTTTCCTCGGGCTGACCGGGTTCTACTGCCCCGGGTGCGGAATGACGCGGCTCGTCTACGCGCTCGCACACGGGCACGTCGGCGTCGCGTTCGGGCTCAACCCGCTGCTGTTCGTCCTGCTGCCCGTCTTCGGCTACCTGTACGTGCGGTGGACGGTCACGACCGCGCGGGGACTGCCGATGCGGTCCGTCCTGTTCAAGCCGGCCGTCGCGTATTCGTTCGTCGGCCTTCTCATCGTCTACTGGATCGTGCGCAACCTGCCGTTCGCGCACGTGCTCGCGCCCTGACGCGCGCGGCCCGGCCGGCGGGGACCCGGACGGCCCTCCCGGGTGCGGGGCGCGTCGGAGGGGGCGGCTACGATCGGTGCACGGAACGACCTGAAATAGGGGGCCTGCGACCTTGAGCGTTTTGGACGAGATCATCGACGGCGTCCGGGCCGATCTCGCCGACAGGCAGCGCGAGGTCCCGCTCGACGCCCTCAAGGAGCGGGCGGCGAAGGCCCCGGCCCCCAAGGACGCGCTCGGCGCGCTGCGCGGGCAGGGCGTCTCGGTCATCGCCGAGGTCAAGCGGAGCAGCCCGTCCAAGGGCGCGCTCGCCGCGATCGCCGACCCCGCCGCGCTCGCCCGCGACTACGAGGCCGGCGGCGCCAAGGTCATCAGCGTGCTGACCGAGCGGCGCCGGTTCGGCGGCAGCCTCGCCGACCTCGCCGAGGTCCGCGCCAACGTCGACGTCGCCGTCCTGCGCAAGGACTTCATCGTCACCTCCTACCAGCTGTGGGAGGCGCGGGCCGCGGGCGCCGACATGGCGCTGCTGATCGTCGCCGCGCTGGAGCAGGACGCCCTCGTCTCGCTGGTCGAGCGCGCCGAGTCGATCGGGCTGGTGCCGCTCGTCGAGGTGCACACCGAGGAGGAGGCCGCCCGCGCGGTGGACGCGGGCGCCAAGGTCATCGGCGTGAACGCCCGCGACCTGCGCACCCTGCAGGTCGACCGCGGCGTGTTCGCCCGGGTCGCGCCCCTGATCCCCAAGGACGTCGTGAAGGTCGCCGAGTCCGGGGTGCGGGGCCCGCACGACCTGCTCGCCTACGCCTCCAGCGGCGCCGACGCGGTGCTGGTGGGGGAGAGCCTCGTGATCGGCAAGGACCCGCGCGCCGCCGTCGCCGACCTCGTCGCCGCCGGCGCCCACCCGGCGCTGCGGCAGAGCGGCTGAGGCACCGGCGGCCCTCCGCCCGCGACGACTGGATAGGCTACGGACATGCAGGTCGAACCGCTCCGGGAGCGATGGCGGGGCTGATCCAGGACCCCAGTGACCGGATCAGCAGCCTCTCCCACGACAGGACGCGTTTTCTCATGACCATGGACACCGCCGCGCGCGGTGCTGGAGCCCTGCCCGACGCCACGGGCCACTTCGGCCGCTTCGGCGGGCGGTTCGCCCCCGAGGCCCTCATGGCGGCCCTGGACGAACTCGCCCGCGAGTTCGAGACCGCCAAGAACGACCCCGCCTTCAACGCCGAGCTGGAGGACCTCCTCGCGAACTACGCGGGCCGCCCCAGCCTGCTGACGGAGGCCGCGCGCTTCTCCGAGCACGCGGGCGCCCGGGTGCTGCTCAAGCGCGAGGACCTCAACCACACCGGCTCCCACAAGATCAACAATGTGCTCGGCCAGGCGCTGCTCACCAAGCGGATGGGCAAGAGCCGCGTGATCGCCGAGACCGGTGCCGGCCAGCACGGCGTCGCCACCGCCACGGCCGCGGCGCTGCTCGGCCTGAGCTGCACCGTCTACATGGGCGAGGTCGACACCGAGCGGCAGGCCCTCAACGTCGCCCGGATGCGCATGCTCGGCGCCGAGGTCGTCCCCGTGCGGACCGGCAGCCGCACCCTCAAGGACGCCTGCAACGAGGCGTTCCGCGACTGGGTCGCCACCGTCGACGACACCCACTACTGCATCGGCTCGGTGATGGGCCCGCACCCGTTCCCGCTGATGGTCCGCGACTTCCAGCGCGTCATCGGCGTCGAGGCCCGGCGGCAGTGCGTGGAGATGACCGGCGCCCTCCCGGACGCCGTCGTCGCCTGCGTCGGCGGCGGCTCCAACGCGATCGGCACCTTCCACGCCTTCGTCGGCGACGCGTCCGTCCGGCTGTACGGCTTCGAGGCGGGCGGCGACGGCGTCGCCACCGGCAAGCACGCCGCGACCCTCGTCGGCGGCTCCCTCGGCGTCATCCACGGCATGCGGACCTACCTGCTGCAGGACGACGACGGCCAGACCATGGAGACCCACTCGATCTCCGCCGGGCTCGACTACCCCGGCGTCGGCCCCGAGCACTCCTGGCTGCACGACACCGGCCGCGCCGAGTACCGCGAGATCACCGACGCCGAGGCGATGGACGCGTTCGCGCTGCTGTGCCGCACCGAGGGCATCATCCCGGCGATCGAGTCCGCGCACGCGCTCGCCGGCGCGCTGAAGGTCGGCAAGGAGCTCGGCCCCGACGCCACGATCGTCGTCTGCCTGTCCGGACGGGGCGACAAGGACATGCACACGGCCGCCGCCTTCTTCGGCCTGATGCCCGAGGGAGAGAACGCGTGACCGTCCAGACCGCCTACGACAAGGCCAAGGCCGACGGGCGCGCCGCCCTCGTCGGCTACCTGCCCGCGGGCTTCCCCACCTACGAGGGCGCCGTCGAGGCCGCCAAGACCATGGTGGACGCGGGCTGCGACGTCATCGAGATCGGCCTGCCCTACACCGACCCGATGATGGACGGCCCCACCATCCAGGACGCCGTCCACCAGGCGCTCGTCGGCGGGATCCGCGTCGCCGACGTCTTCCGCACCGTCGAGGCCGTCGCCGCCACCGGCGTCCCCACCCTCGTCATGACGTACTGGAACCCCGTCGACCACTACGGCGTCGACCGGTTCGCCCGCGACCTCGCCGCCGCCGGCGGCGCCGGCCTGATCACGCCCGACCTCACGCCCGAGGAGGGCGGGGCGTGGCTGGAGGCCTCCGACGCCCACGGCCTCGACCGGGTGTTCCTCGTCGCGCTCAGCTCCACCGACGAGCGCATCGAGACGATCACCCGGGCGTGCCGCGGCTTCGTCTACGCGGCGTCGCTGATGGGCGTCACCGGCGCCCGCTCCGCCCTCGACACCGGCGCCCCGCGCCTGGTGGAGCGGACCCGCGCCGTCCTGGACAAGGCCGGCCGGGCCCTGCCCGTCGGCCTCGGCCTCGGCGTCGGAACCGGCGCCCAGGCCGCCGAGGTCGCCGGGTTCGCCGACGGCGTGATCGTCGGTTCGGCGTTCATCCGCCGGCTGCTGGACGCCCCCGACCTCGCCTCGGGGCTCGCCGGCGTCCGGGCGCTCACCGAGGAGCTGGCCGCGGGCGTCCGGCACGGCCGCTGATCGTTCCGGACAGGCCGCGGCGTCCGCGCGGGACCGGCGAAACCCGGCTCCGCGCGGACGCCCGCCCACGTCGCGGGAACTCGGGGCGGTCCGGGCGGAGTTGAAGGCTTGAGGCGCCGCCGCTCTCCAATAGGGTGTGACCGCCGGCACAGGCGGTCGCGGGAGGATCAGATGACGCAAGAGATGACGGTGAAGAGCCGGGCGGGGGCTGCGGGGCAGCCGCTGCCGCCCGCGTGGCTCCAGGCCGCGGCGTGGGTGCTGACCCTCGCCGGCCTCGGCATCTCCGTCTACCTGACGATCTCGCACTACGACGAGGGCGCCCTGGTGTGCTCGGCGTCCCGGACGGTGGACTGCCACGCCGTCACCACCAGCGAGTACTCCACCCTGGCGGGCGTCCCGATGCCGCTGTTCGGCCTCGCGTTCTTCGTGGCGTTCGGCGCTCTGCTGACGCCGTGGGCGCTCCGGTCGACCTGGGCGCCGCTGCGCTGGGGGCGGGTCGCGGCCACCTCGGTGGGCGTGCTGTTCGTGGTCTACCTGGTGACCGTCGAGCTGGCGCTCCTGCACAAGATCTGCCTGTGGTGCACCGGCGTCCACGTCATCACCGTCCTGCTGTTCCTCCTCGTCCTGGCCGACGAATTCCGGCGGGTCGGCCAGGTCGACTAGTCTCGCCGCCGTAGCGCGCCGCACCGTGCCGGCGCTGTTCCGCACGCATAGGAGAACCAATGAGCAAGGCCGCACGAGAGCGGTCCGCGAGGGAGCGCCTGGCCGCCGAGCGCAAGCGGCAGGCGGCGCGGGAGAAGCAGCGGCGGCTGCTCGCCATCGTCCTCGGGTCGGTGGTGGCCGTGGCGGTCATCGTGGTCGCGACCGTCCTCGTCATCGACCAGAAGAACAAGAACGGCCGCGCCGAGGTGCACAAGGGCGCACTCGCCCCCCTCAGCCGCCAGGCCGACGGCTCCATCCTGATGGCGCAGTCCGGGGTCGCCAAGCCGCAGCTGGAGATCTTCGAGGACTTCCAGTGCCCGATCTGCAAGCAGTTCGAGGAGGCGACCGGCCAGACCGTCCAGAACCTCGCCCAGCAGGGCAAGGTCAAGGTCGTCTACCGGCCGTTCCACCTGTTCGGCCAGCAGAAGGACCCCGTCCGGATCAACTCGCTGCGCGCGGCCGAGGCCGCCCTGTGCGTCCCGGCCGACAAGTGGGTCTCCTACCACGACGCGCTCTTCAAGTTCCAGCCCCCCGAGGGCGAGAAGGGCTTCTCGCCCGACGACCTCGTCAAGTGGGGCAAGGACGTCGGCGTCACCGACCCGAACTTCGAGAAGTGCGTGCGGGACGGGCAGAAGAAGTCCACGGTCGACGCGATGACCAAGTACGCCCTGCAGGACCGCGGCGTCCAGGGCACGCCGACCGTCTTCCTCGACGGCAAGCAGCTCGACCAGTCGCAGTTCATGAACCCCGCCGCCCTGCGGGCGACGATCGAGTCCGCGGCGGCCGCCGCCAAGTGACCGGCCGCGTCCACGACGCCTGAACCCCGAGCGCCGCGCCGTCCCCTCCCGGACGGCGCGGCGCCGCGTTTTCCCGGCCCGGCACCCCCTTCCCCGCTACGCTCGTAGTCGCTCACGTATACGCAGAGTCACGATCGGGGGATCGATGAGCGACCAGGGCAGGGAGCCGTCCGCGCGCGAGAGGCTCGCGGACCGGCAGGCGCGGGCCGCGGCCCGGCAGCGGCGCCAGAGGATGCTGCTCGTCATCCTCGGCGCCCTCGCCGTGGTCGCGGTCGCGGTCGTGGTGGGCGTCGTCACGCTCAACCGGCACGGCGAGAAGCCGCTGGAGAAGTCCTACCAGGGCGCCCTGGCGCCCGCCGCCCGCCAGCGGGACGGGTCCGTCGCGATGGCGCAGCCGGGCGTCGCCGCGCCGGTCCTCGACGTGTGGGAGGACTTCCAGTGCCCCGCCTGCAAGGCGATGGAGGAGCGGATCGGCGCGACGATGAAGCAGCTCGCCGCGGAGGGCAGGCTCAAGGTCGTCTACCGGCCGTTCCAGCTCTTCCAGCAGGACCCGCTGATGGCCAACTCGCGGCGCGCCGCGAACGCCGCCGCCTGCATGCCCGCCGACCACTGGGTCAGGTACCACGACAAGCTCTACGCCGAGCAGCCGCCCGAGGGCGAGACGGGCTTCCCCGACGCGGACCTCGTCCGATGGGCCGAGCAGCTGGGGGTCGCCGACCCGTCCTTCGCCGCCTGCGTCCGCGGCAACCAGAAGATCAAGACGGTGGACCAGGCGAGCGCCCAGGCCGGCCGGGCGGGCGTCGACGCGACCCCCTACCTCGCGCTGAACGGCAAGAAGGTCCGCAACGACGTCCTGGGCTCGCCGGACGACCTCAGGAAGGCCGTCGCGAAGGCCGGCGGCGGCTCTCCGGGGCCGGGGAGCACCCAGTCCGGCGCCACGTCAGGCGGCGCCGGCGAGGGAACGGCGTAGATGACGATCTCGTAGCGGTCCCGGAGGGGGCGCACACTGCGCCCCGGAGGCGGTAACGTCAACGGTCATGCACCCGGTCGCCTACATACCGAGTCCCTCGCAGGGCGTCTGGCACCTCGGCCCCGTGCCGCTGCGCGCCTACGCCATCATGATCATCCTCGGCATCGTCGCCGCGGTCTGGCTGGGCGAGCGCCGCTGGGCCGCCAAGGGCGGCACGCCCGGCGTGATCATCGACGTGGCCGTGTGGGCGGTGCCGTTCGGCCTCGTCGGCGGGCGGCTCTACCACGTGATCACCGACTACCAGCGCTACTTCGGGGAGAACGGCGACCCGGTCCGGGCGCTGGAGATCTGGAAGGGCGGCCTCGGCATCTGGGGCGCCGTCGCGCTCGGCGCGCTCGGCGCGGTCATCGGCTGCCGGCGGCGCGGGATCTCGGTGCTGGCGCTCGGCGACGCGGTGGCGCCCGGCATCGCGCTCGCGCAGGCGATCGGCCGCTGGGGCAACTACTGGAACCAGGAGCTCTACGGCCGCCCGCTGGACGCCTTCTGGGCCCTGAAGATCGACGAGAACCACCGTCCCATGCTGGACGGCGGGCCCGGCCTCGACCCCAAGTACGCCGACGTCGCCACCTACCACCCGACGTTCCTGTACGAGTCGCTGTGGTGCGTCGGCGTCGCGATCCTCGTGATCTGGGCCGACCGCCGCTACAAGCTCACGCACGGCCGCGCGTTCGCCCTCTACGTCGCCGCCTACACCGTCGGGCGCGGCTGGATCGAGGCCCTGCGCATCGACGACGCCCACCACGTCCTCGGGCTGCGGCTCAACGACTGGACGTCCATCGTCGTCTTCGCCGGCGCGGTCGCCTACCTGTACCTGGCCCGCGGCCGCACCGGCCCGGAGAACGTCGGCGCCCCGGCCACGGCCGTCGAGGCCGCGCCGTCCGCCGCCGCCCCCGCCGCGGAGGCCTCCGAGGCGCAGGAAGGCGCGCAGGACGCCGCGCCGGAGGACACCACCGCCGCGGACGCGACGGCCGAAGAGGCGACGGCCGGCGGTACAGCGGCCGGAGACACGGCGGTCGAAGACGCGGCACCCGCAGACGCGGCACCCGCAGACGCGGCGGTCGACGACGTGGCGGAGCGCGCGGACGAGGAGCCTGTCGCGGAGCCCGCCGCGGAGGACGAAGCGGCGCAGGCCGAGGTCGCGGAGGCCGACGAGCCCGCGGCCGGCGGAGTGGAGCCGGCGGCGGCGACCGTCGAGGAGCCCGAGCCGGAACCCGAGGCCGTCGAGGAGGGCCCTGCGCCCGAGGCGAAGGGCGACGCTGCGGCCGAGCCCGAGGCCGAGAGCGCGGCCGAGAGCGGGTCCGAGGCGGCCGCCGGCAACGGCGCCCCCGCCGCCGAGGCCGCGGACGCGGCCGGGGACAATGGGGCCGACGGTGCCGCCGACCACGACCGCGTGGAGAAGGGGGAGCCCGTCAAGGACGGGAAGTAGGAAAGGCCACGGTGTCCGACACAGGGGAGAAGACCGGGGAGCGCGGCGTGCGCCCGGAGCAGCACCACCAGCACCGGGACGTCACCGGCGGCTGGCTGCGGCCCGCGGTGTTCGGCGCGATGGACGGGCTGGTCTCCAACTTCGCCCTGATCGCCGGGGTCGCGGGCGGCCAGGCGACCCAGAAGGTCGTGCTGCTGGCGGGCCTCGCGGGCCTGGCGGCGGGCGCGTTCTCGATGGCGGCGGGGGAGTACATCTCGGTCGCCTCCCAGTCGGAGCTGGCGGAGGCGGAGATCGAGGTGGAGCGGCTGGAGCTCGCCCGCCACCCGGCGGCCGAGCAGCGGGAGCTCGCCGAGGTCTTCGAGGCGCGCGGCGTCGACCCCGAGACGGCCGCCGAGGTCGCGCGGCAGCTGTCCCGCAACCCGGACGAGGCGCTGGAGGTGCACGCCCGGGAGGAGCTCGGGGTGACGCCCGGCGACCTGCCCTCACCGCTGCTGGCGGCGGGCTCGTCGTTCCTGTCGTTCGCGGTCGGCGCGCTGCTCCCGGTGCTGCCGTACCTGCTGGGCGCCACCAGCCTGTGGCCGGCGGCGATCGTCGCGGCGCTCGGGCTCTTCGGCGCCGGGGCGCTGGTGTCGCGGATCACGGCCCGCCCGTGGTGGTTCGGCGGGTCGCGGCAACTGCTGTTCGGCGCCGCCGCGGCCGTCACCACCTACGGGTTCGGCGCGCTGATCGGAAGCAGCGGGATCTAACCCAAGGAATCTGGGCGAAACCACCTTTTGGGCGCGCGAGGGGGACCCGGACCGCTAAGCTCCGGGGCTGTGATCGAGGCTCGTGACTCCGGTTCCGCCGAGGCCGCCGAGGGCCGCCGGCGGGACTTCTGGCCGGCGGAGGACTCCGGCCGCAAGCTCCCCAGTCCCAAGCTGCTGTTCGGCGCGGCCGCCGCGCTGGTCGCGGTGATCGTCGCGGTCGTCGCGGTGGTCCTGCTGACCGGCGGGGGCGACGAGGCGAAGCCGCAGCAGCGGGCGGTGCCGACCGCCTACGCGCCCGACTACCTCGGCGAGGGCTTCGCCAAGCTCGCCTCCCGGTCGAACGACTCCCGCCCGATCACCGAGGGCGAGGCGTTCTCCGCCAAGACCCTGAAGTCGGGCAAGTACGCGTTCACGCTGGCCGAGTCGAAGCTGAGCTCCGACTGCAAGGAGGCCACCTGGGGCGGCCGGCTGCAGGGCGACCTCGCCAAGTACCAGTGCAGCCAGATCGCCCGCGCCGCCTACGTCAGCGACGACAAGAAGCACGTCGGCCAGTTCGCCGTGATCAACATGGTGAGCGAGGAGGGCGTCAAGCAGGTCCTCCGCGACCTGGAGCCGGCGACCGGCGCGGGCTGGGTGTCCCCGCTGCAGCCGAAGGGCGTCCCCGCGTTCGGGCCCGGCTTCACCGCCGCCTACACCAAGACCTACGGCCACTACGCCGTGGTCACCTGGGTGGAGCGCGCCGGTGGCGCGCAGCCCGCCTCGCTCAACGAGATGATCGATGTGAGCCTGGTCATCGAGAACGCCGCCGACTTCCTGTACGGGCGCCTCGACCTGGTCTCCGGCGGGAAGACCGGGCAGTGAGCCGGCCGGGGACGGGCGCGCCGGCGACCGGCGGCGAGTAGTCTGCGCGGTCGTGGACCCCGATGAGCAGCGCCGCGGCTCCGGGCGGCCCCCGGTGAGCCGCCAGGGCCGCAGGCAGCCCGCCGCGCGCAGGACGGCGCAGTCCCGGGCGGGCGGCCCGCGCCGCACGCCCCCGCCCCGCCGTCCCGCGGCCCGCCGGGAGCGCCCCGCCCCTCCGCCCCCCAGGACGCCCTACGACGACCTTCCGTACGAGGACTCCTTCCAGGACGACGCGTTCGCCCCCGGGGACGCCCACACCGGCGTCCCGCCCGAGGGCGACGGCGCCGCCCGCGCCGGGCGGCCGGACAAGCGCGGCAAGGCCCGCCAGGGCAAGGCCCAGCGCGGTAGGACCAAGCGCGGCAAGGCAGAGCGCGGCAAGCCCAAGGACGCGGGCAGGGCTCCGGGACGCCCCGGAGCGCCGGAGCGCCAGGGCGGCCCGGCACGGCGCGCGGGCGGGCCGGGCCCGAAGCTGTACTTCGCCGCGGCGGCCGTCCTCGGGGTGCTGGTCCTGCTCGGCGCCGCAGCGGTCGTCCTGAGCGGCGACGACGCCCCCGAGTCGAAGGAGCCGACCGGCGCGAGGATCGGACGGGCCGCCGGGACGGGCCCGTCGCCGGCCTCCTACTCCAGTTCGCCGTCCAGCTCCGCCTACGCCGGGATCGCGAACCGCAGCGGGGACCCGCAGCCGCTGACGGTCGGCGAGGCCTTCCCGTCCTCGGCGGCGAAGCTGCCCGTCCCGGACGGGAAGATCGCGGTGAAGCTGCGCGCCAAGCGGCTGGACGCCGACTGCGCCGCCGCCGTTTGGGGCGGGTCCGTCGCCGAGGAGCTCGGCAGGGGCGGCTGCACGCAGGCCGCCCGCGGGATCTACTCCGACACCGAGCACGGGTACGCGCTGGCCGTCGCCGTGTTCAACCTGGCCGGGTCGGCGGACGCCGACCGGTTCGTCGCGAGGCTGGAGACCACGATCGGCGCGGGTTTCGTCCGGCCGCTGGAGGCCCCCGCCCCCCTGGACCGCTTCGGCCGGGGCTTCGGGATGGCGCGGGGCCTCGCGATGGGCCACTTCGCGGTGGTGTCATGGGCGCAGCGCCTGGACGGCAAGGGCGACGAGAAGGACGAGAACCTGCTGTCGCTGCTGATCGAGGGCGGCAAGGCCCCGGCGGTGCTGGGCCGCGCGGCCCGCGGCACCGGCTGAAACCCCCGTCCCGCTGAGGCCCGCCCCCGCTCAAGCCCGTCCTGGTCAGGGCTGTTCTGCCAAGGCCCGGCCCGCCCGAGGTCCGGCCCGGCCGGGGCCGGCCCGGTCGAGGCCCGGCCCGGGTTTGGGACGGTGCATTTTTCGGTACGTCTTGGGCGTGACACCGTAAACATCGGGCCCCGGTGATGATCCTCACCGAGGTCACGGCGTTTCGCGGCGGGACCGGGCCGGTAACCTGGTCTAAACCACTCCGAGATGACGCACGTCCGATCGCGCCGACGAAGTTTCGCGATCTGGTGCAGTCGGGCATGATCCCGACAGTGATGTAATGTCATCTCACCGCAGCAGGGCCAACGTCGTCCCGTGCCGCACTGACATCGAAGCAGTGACACGACGACGGGAGGGTTGATGGCTGCTGCTGCCCTCACACCTGATGGCCGTGTACCGGGACGCCCCCAGCCGCAGGGACTGTACGACCCGGCCAACGAGCACGACGCCTGCGGCGTCGGCATGGTCGCCGACCTGCACGGACGCAAGAGCCACGACATCGTCCAGAACGCCCTGGACGTACTGAAGAACCTGGACCACCGGGGCGCCGTCGGCGCGGAGCCCGACGACGGCGACGGCGTCGGCATCCTCGTCCAGATCCCGGACGCGTTCTTCCGCGAGGTCTGCGACTTCCCGCTCCCCGAGGCCGGCGGCTACGCGGCCGGCCTCGCGTTCCTGCCCGCGGACGGCGACGAGCGCGCCGCCGCGGTCGCCCACGTCGAGACGCTGTGCGTGGAGGAGGGCCTCACGGTCCTCGGCTGGCGCGAACTCCCGCACGACCCCCACTTCACCGGCCCGGCCGCCCGCCGGGTCATGCCGCACTTCGCGCAGCTGTTCCTCGCCCCCGCGGCGGGCGGCCCGCACGAGGGCAAGACCGGCCTGGACCTGGACCGCGCCGTGTTCTGCATGCGCGAGCGCGCCGAGCAGGACGTGCGGGTCTACTTCCCGAGCCTGTCCAGCCGGACGATCGTCTACAAGGGGATGCTGACCACCCCGCAGCTGGAGCCGTTCTTCCCCGACCTGTCGGACCGCCGCTTCACCAGCGCGATCGCGCTGGTCCACTCGCGGTTCTCCACCAACACGTTCCCGGCCTGGGAGCTCGCCCACCCGTACCGGTTCATCGCCCACAACGGCGAGATCAACACCGTGAAGGGCAACCGGAACTGGATGCGGGCCCGCGAGGCGCTGCTGAAGTCCGACCTCATCCCCGGGGACATCTCCCGGATCTTCCCGGTGATCGACATCGAGGCGTCCGACACCGCGTCGTTCGACGAGTGCCTGGAGCTGCTGCACCTCGGCGGCCGGTCGCTGCCGCACGCGGTGCTGATGATGATCCCGGAGGCGTGGGAGAACCACACCGAGATGGACCCGGCCCGCCGGGCCTTCTACGAGTTCCACTCCACGCTGATGGAGGCGTGGGACGGCCCCGCCAGCGTCAGCTTCACCGACGGCACCGTCGTCGGCGCGGTCCTGGACCGCAACGGGCTGCGCCCCGGCCGGTACTGGGTGACCGACGACGGCCTGGTCGTGCTGGCCAGCGAGGCCGGCGTGCTCGACATCCCCGCCGCCAAGGTCGTCCGCAAGGGCCGGCTCCAGCCCGGCAAGATCTTCCTGGTGGACACCGCCGCCGGGCGGATCGTCGAGGACGACGAGGTCAAGGCCGAGCTGGCCGCCGAGCACCCGTACGGGCAGTGGCTGCACGAGGGCCTCGTCCGGTTCGAGGAGCTGCCGCAGCGCGAGCGGGAGATCCCGACCCACGAGACGCTCGTCCGCCGGCAGCAGACGTTCGGCTACACCCTCGAAGAGCAGCGGATCATCCTGTCGCCGATGGCGCGGACGGGCGCGGAGCCGATCGGGTCGATGGGCACCGACACCCCGATCGCGGTGCTGTCGGAGCGCCCGCGGCTGCTGTTCGACTACTTCAAGCAACTGTTCGCGCAGGTCACGAACCCGCCGCTGGACGCGATCCGCGAGGAGCTCGTCACCTCGCTGCAGTCCACGCTCGGCCCGGAGGGCAACCTGCTGGACCCCGGCCCGGACTCGTGCCGGCGCCTGGTGCTGCCGACCCCGATCCTGGACAACGACGAGCTCTCCAAGATCATCCACATCGACGACGAGGGGTCGCTGCCGCATCTGGCCGCCTACGTCGTGCACGGCCTGTACGAGGTCGCCGGCGGGGGAGAGGCCCTCCAGGCCCGCCTGGAGGAGATCAACTCCGAGGTCAGCCGGGCCATCGAGGCCGGCGCGCGGATCATCGTGCTGTCGGACCGCGGCGCCGACTCCGCCCGCGCCGCGATCCCGGCGCTGCTGCTGACCGGCGCCGTGCACCACCACCTGATCCGGGAGAAGACCCGCACCCAGGTCGGCCTCGTGATCGAGACGGGCGAGGCCCGCGAGTGCCACCACATGGCGCTGCTCATCGGGTACGGCGCGTCCGCGATCAACCCGTACCTGGCGATCGAGACCGTCGAGGACCTCGTCCGCGGCGGCGTGATCGAGGGCCTGGACCCGGCGAAGGCCGTCCGGAACCTGGTGAAGGCGTACGGCAAGGGCGTCCTGAAGGTCATGTCGAAGATGGGCGTGTCCACGGTCGCGTCCTACACCGGCGCGCAGATCTTCGAGGCGATCGGGCTCGGCGAGGACGTGGTGTCGCGCTGCTTCACCGGCACCACCTCCCGGCTCGGCGGCGTCGGCTTCGACGTGCTGGCCCGCGAGGTCGCCGAGCGGCACGCCCGCGCCTACCCGCCGGGCGGCAACGAGCCGGCGCACCGCACCCTGGAGGTCGGCGGCGAGTACCAGTGGCGCCGCGAGGGCGAGCCGCACCTGTTCAACCCGGACACGGTGTTCAAGCTGCAGCACGCCACCCGCACCCGCCGCTACGAGATCTTCAAGGAGTACACCTCCAAGGTCGACTCGCAGGCCGAGAAGCTGATGACGCTCCGCGGGCTGTTCCGGCTCCGGGAGGGCGACCGGGAACCGGTGCCGATCGAGGAGGTCGAGCCGGTCTCGGAGATCGTCAAGCGGTTCTCCACCGGCGCGATGTCGTACGGCTCCATCTCGGCGGAGGCGCACGAGACCCTCGCGATCGCGATGAACCGCCTCGGCGGCAAGTCCAACACCGGCGAGGGCGGCGAGGACCCGGCGCGCTTCACCCCGGACGAGAACGGCGACCTGCGGCGCAGCGCGATCAAGCAGGTGGCCTCCGGCCGGTTCGGCGTGACCTCGGAGTACCTCACCAACTCCGACGACATCCAGATCAAGATGGCGCAGGGCGCCAAGCCCGGCGAGGGCGGCCAGCTGCCCGGCCACAAGGTCTACCCGTGGATCGCCAAGACCCGGCACTCCACCCCGGGCGTCGGCCTCATCTCGCCGCCGCCGCACCACGACATCTACTCGATCGAGGACCTCGCGCAGCTCATCCACGACCTGAAGAACGCCAACCCGGCGGCGCGCGTGCACGTCAAGCTCGTCGCCGAGGTCGGGGTCGGCACGGTCGCGGCCGGGGTGTCCAAGGCGCACGCCGACGTGGTGCTCATCTCCGGGCACGACGGCGGCACCGGCGCGTCCCCGCTGACGTCGCTGAAGCACGCCGGCGCGCCGTGGGAGCTCGGCCTCGCCGAGACGCAGCAGACGCTGCTGCTGAACGGGCTGCGCGACCGCATCGTCGTGCAGACCGACGGGCAGATGAAGACCGGGCGGGACGTCGTCGTCGCGGCGCTGCTCGGCGCCGAGGAGTACGGCTTCGCGACCGCGCCGCTGGTGGTGTCGGGCTGCGTCATGATGCGGGTCTGCCACCTGGACACCTGCCCGGTCGGCGTCGCCACCCAGAACCCCGTGCTGCGGCAGCGGTTCACCGGCAAGCCCGAGTTCGTCGTGAACTTCTTCGAGTTCATCGCCGAGGAGGTCCGCGAGTACCTGGCGGCCCTCGGGTTCCGGTCGCTGGACGAGGCGATCGGGCACGTCGAGATGATCGACACCCGCGAGGCGGTCGAGCACTGGAAGGCGGCCGGCCTCGACCTGGCCCCGATCCTGCACGTCCCGGAGGTCGCCCCGGGCGGGGCCCTGCACCGCGTCACCGAGCAGGACCACGGGCTGGAGAAGGCCCTGGACAACACGCTCATCCAGCTCGCCGAGGGCGCGATCTCGTTCGGCGACCCGGTGCGGCTGGAGCTGCCGATCCGCAACGTCAACCGGACGGTCGGCACCATGCTCGGCCACGAGGTGACCAAGAAGTGGGGCGGCGGGGGACTCCCCGACGACACCATCGACGTCACCTTCACCGGCTCGGCGGGCAACTCGTTCGGCGCGTTCGTCCCGCGCGGCATCACGCTGCGGCTGGTCGGCGACGCCAACGACTACGTCGGCAAGGGCCTGTCGGGCGGCCGGGTCACGCTGCGTCCCCCGGCGGACGCCGGGTTCGCGGCCGAGGAGCAGATCATCGGCGGCAACGTGATCCTCTACGGCGCCACGTCCGGCGAGCTGTTCGCCCGCGGGGTCGTCGGCGAGCGGTTCTGCGTCCGCAACTCCGGCGCCACCGCCGTCGTCGAGGGCGTCGGCGACCACGCCTGCGAGTACATGACCGGGGGCCGCGCGGTGATCCTCGGACGGACCGGCCGCAACCTCGCGGCCGGCATGTCCGGCGGCATCGCCTACGTCCTGGACCTGGTACCCGAGCGGGTCAACACCGAGATGGTCGACCTGGAGCCGCTGGACGCCGCGGACACGGACCTCGTCCGGACGCTGACCGAGCGGCACCTGGCCGAGACCGGCTCCGCGGTGGCCCGCCGGCTGCTGGAGGACTGGGACGCCTCCGCGGCCCGCTTCACCAAGATCATGCCGCGCGACTACCGGCGGGTCCTGGACGCCATGGCCAAGGCCGAGGCCGAGGGGCGCGACGTCGACGAGGCCGTCATGGCCGCGGCGCAGGCCTGAGAGAGGGGGACTTCCAACATGGCTGACCCGAAGGGTTTCCTGACCGTCGGGCGGGAGCTCCCGAAGCGCCGCCCGGTCGACGTGCGGATCAAGAGCTGGTCCGAGGTCTACGAGGACTTCGGCACGGACCGGCTGGAGAAGCAGGCGAGCCGCTGCATGGACTGCGGCATCCCGTTCTGCCACCAGGGCTGCCCGCTCGGCAACCTCATCCCCGAGTGGAACGACCTCGTGTACCGCAAGGACTGGCACGAGGCCGTGGAGCGGCTGCACGCCACCAACAACTTCCCGGAGTTCACCGGGAGGCTGTGCCCGGCCCCGTGCGAGAGCGCCTGCGTCCTCGGCATCAACCAGGACCCGGTGACCATCAAGCGGGTCGAGGTCGAGATCATCGACCGTGCGTTCGCGGAGGGCTGGGTGCGCCCGCAGCCGCCGTCCGTCCAGACCGGCAAGCGGGTCGCCGTCGTCGGCTCGGGGCCCGCGGGCCTCGCCGCCGCCCAGCAGCTCACCCGCGCCGGGCACGACGTCACGGTGTACGAGCGCGCCGACCGCGTCGGCGGCCTGCTGCGCTACGGCATCCCCGAGTTCAAGATGGAGAAGCGGCACCTCGACCGGCGCCTCGCCCAGATGCGCGCCGAGGGCACCGCCTTCCGGACCTCGGTGAACGTCGGCGTCGACATCACCGCGGACGACCTGCGCGCGTCCCACGACGCCGTCGTCCTGGCGGGCGGCGCCACCGCCTGGCGGGACCTGCCCGTCCCCGGGCGCGAGCTCAAGGGCGTCTACCAGGCGATGGAGTACCTGCCGCCCTCGAACAAGGTGCAGGAGGGCGACTACGAGGAGTCGCCCATCTCCGCGAAGGGCAAGCACGTCGTCGTGATCGGCGGCGGCGACACCGGCGCCGACTGCATCGGCACCGCGATCCGGCAGGGCGCGGCGTCGGTCACCCAGCTGGAGATCATGCCGCAGCCGCCGCAGGCGCGCCCCGACGGCCAGCCGTGGCCGACCTACCCGATGCTGTTCAAGGTGGAGAGCGCCCACGAGGAGCTCGCCGACATGGGCGGCGACCGCGTCTACGCCGTGTCCACCACCGAGTTCGTGGGCGACGCGGACGGCAACGTCCGCGCGCTGAGGCTCGTGGAGGTCGGCGGCCCGCAGACCGGGTTCGCGCCCGTCGAGGGCACCGAGCGGGAGATCCCCGCCGAGCTGGTCACGCTCGCCATGGGCTTCCTCGGCCCGCAGCGCGAGGGCCTGCTGGAGCAGCTCGGCGTCGAGCTGGACCAGCGCGGCAACGTGGTCCGCGACCGCGACTACCGGACGTCCGTGGACGGCGTGTACGCCGCGGGCGACATGGGCCGCGGCCAGTCCCTGATCGTCTGGGCCATCGCCGAGGGCCGCGCCGCCGCGCACGGCGTCGACGCCTACCTCGGCGGCCGGACGAACCTGCCGTACCCGATCCCGCCGACGGCGCGCCCGATCGCCTGACCATGCGGTGACGGCCGGGCCCTGGAGCACTCCTCCAGGGCCCGGCCGTCGTGCGCCGGCCTCCAGGCCTGTCGGAGGCGTGTGCCAGCATCGGGGCATGGGAACCGCTCGGGGGACGGCGGCCGCGCCGCCCGCCCTGGACACCGCCGTCCTGCGCCGGATGAGGATCGCCCGCGACGCCATGGACCGCGAGTGGGCCGAGCCGCTGGACGTCTCCGCCGTCGCCGCCCGCGCCGGGTACTCCCGCTACCACTTCGTCCGGCTCTTCCACGAGGTCTACGGCGAGCCGCCCGGCGCCTACCTCGCCCGGCGCCGCATCGAACGCGCGCAGGACCTGCTCCGCACCGCCAACCTCACCGTCACCGAGATCTGCATGCAGGTCGGCTTCAGCAGCCTCGGCACCTTCTGCACCCGCTTCAAGCAGCAGACCGGCACGACCCCCACCGAGTTCCGCAGGCGGGCCCGCGCCGGCGGCGCCTCCGCCATCCCCGGGTGCTTCGTGCTGTTCTGGGCGGGCGGCTTCCGCGAGCAGCAAGAATCGAGAAGGCCGGGCGGGCCGCCGCGTTCTAGCGTGAACGCGTCAACCCAGTTCACCAAGGAGACACCGGCATGATCACCAATCTCGGGCTGGCCACCGTCTGGGTGCTCGACCAGGACTCGGCCAAGGCGTTCTTCACCGAGAAGCTCGGCCTGGAGGTCCGCGACGACATGACGCTCGGCGAGGGCGGCATGCGGTGGGTCACCGTCGGCGCCAAGGGCCAGCCCGAACTGAGCCTCGCCCTCATGGTCCCCGGCCCGCCCACCATGGACCCCGACTCCGCCGCCCACATGAGGGCGCTCATCGCCAAGGGCGTCCTCGGCGCCGGCGCCTTCAACACCGACGACTGCCAGGCCGAGTACGAGCGGCTGTCGGCCCTCGGCGTCGAGTTCGTCCACCCTCCGGAGAGGCGCCCCTACGGGATCGAGGCGGTCTTCCGGGACGACTCCGGCTGCTGGTACAGCCTCACCCAGCCCTTCGACGAGCTCGACGAGACCGCCCCCTGGCCCGGCGGCGCGGGCTGAGCGGCCCTCACCCGGCGAGCCGGGCGCCGAGTTCCCGGAGCACGTCCACGAGCCGCTCCACGTCGGCCTTCGTCGTCCGCCAGTTCACCGGCGCCGGACGGAACACCGTCATGCCCCGGTAGGTGGTGGTGCCCGCGTAGACGCGGCCGTCCGCGAGCAGGGCCTCGCCCAGGCGCGCGTTCAGCTCGTCCAGACGCTCCTCCGGGACGCCCTCCGGGCGGTACCGGAAGCACGCGATGCAGAGCCGCACCGGCGCGAGCAGCTCCAGGTCGGGCGCCGCCTCGACGAGCCCGCCCAGATGGGCGGACACGTCGAGGTGGCGCTCCACCATCTCCCGGTACCCGTCCCGCCCGTACGCCCGCAGCGTCGCCCAGATCGGCAGCGCCCGCGCGCGGCGGGACGACTCCGGGCCCAGCATGTTGTAGTTGACCCGCTCGCCGTCGGGGTCCGGCAGGTACGCCGCGCCCCACGCGCCGAACGCGCGGCTCAGCCACGCCGGGTCCCGGACGAAGGAGAACCCGCTCTCGTACGGCACGTTCAGCCACTTGTGGCCGTCCGCCGTCACCGAGTCCGCCCGCTCGACACCGCGCGCGAGATGCGCCGTCCGCGGGCTGAGCGCCGCGAACAGGCCGAACGCGCCGTCCACGTGGAGCCACGCCCCGTGCCGCTCCGCGAGGTCCGCCAGCTCGGCGACCGGGTCGCTGTCGCCGGTGTTCACCTCGCCGAGATTCGCCACGACGACCGCGCGCCCGCCCGCCTCGGCGAGCGCGGCGTCCATCGCCGCGAGATCGACCCGCCCCGCGTCGTCGCGGGCGAACGTCCGGACGGTGTCGCGGCCGCAGCCCAGGATCTGCAGCGCCTTGCGGGTGCTGACGTGCACCAGCCCGCTGCTGAGCACCGGCATCGCCGGCAGCCCCGCCAGGCCCTGCGACGCGACGTCCACGCCGTGCTCGGCCGCCCACCAGTGCCGCGCGCACGCCAGACCCGTCACGTGCGCGAACGTGGCGCTCGGCGTCAGCACGCCGCCGAACCCCGCCGGCAGCCCGAACAGCTCCTTCAGCCAGCGCAGCACGACCGTCTCCGCCCGCGCCGCCAGCGGCGACGTCAGCCACAGCCCGGCGGCCTGGTCCAGCAGCGACGCCGCCCAGTCGCCCGCCATCGCCGCCGGCGTCGACCCGCCCACCACGAAATGGAAGAACCGCGGACCCGACGAGTGCGTCGCCGCCCGGGTGCCGACCCGCACCAGCCGCTCGACCGCGGCCACCGCGCCGTCCCCCTGCTCGGGCAGCGGCCCGTCGAGCTCGTCCAGCAGCGGGTCCATCGACCGGTCGTGGACGGGACGGTCCGGCAGGCTCGCCAGGTACGGTCCCGCCGCCCGGGCCACCACCGCGAGCGGGTCACCGGCCACGTCATGCTCGTCCAGCGGATCACTCATGGCGCAAGGAGATCACAGACACGGTCCCGCCGGGAACGCCCGATGGTTCGGAAAGGGGCGACTTGTGGTCTTCGCGCTGGTCGGCTACGGTCCCGCCAGGGTTCGCCCCGCGGCGGCCGGGCGCCTCCGCGGCTCCCTCCGCGCCCCCGGCGACCACCCCGGGGCCGCTCGCTCCCGCACCCCGCGACGCGGGACCTCAGGGGCCCGGCCACCCACCGCTGGGGTGGCCGGGCCCACCGCGTCCGATTCCTACAAGACGCGCGCCCCTCTCCCGCCTAGCGTCGGGACCATGAAGGTCCTGCACCGAACCGGCCTCGCACGCGCCGCGGAGTTCATGCGCCTCAACGCCCGCCTCATCGACCGGCACCGCTTCGCCCTCCACTTCCGCGGCGGCCCCGCCGCGCCCGTCCTCGCCGCCCTCAGGGCCTACGAGAACCCCGACGGCGGATACGGGCACGCCCTGGAACCCGACCTGCGCGGCGAGGACAGCCAGCCCGTCCCCGCCCAGCACGCCCTGCAGTTCCTCCACGAGGCCGGCGCCGACGACGACCCCGCCGTCACGCGCGTCGCCGGCTACCTCGCCTCCATCACCACCGACGGCGGGGGAGTGCCGTTCGTCCTGCCGACCGTCCGCGACGCGCCCCACGCCCCCTGGTGGCAGACCCCCGACGACCCGCCCGGCACCATCAACCCCACCGCCACCCTCGCCGGCATGCTCCACCGCGCCGGCGCCGACCACCCCTGGCTCGGACCCGCCACCGACTTCTGCTGGCGCTACCTGGAGGCCCCCGGAGCCGAACCCGGCGCCTACGACGTCCTCGCCGTGCTGACCTTCCTCGACCACGTCCCCGACCGCGACCGCGCGGAGGCCTCCTTCGCCCGCGTCCGCGACCTCCTCGCCGCCCACGCCCGCAGCGACCACCAGGAGCCCCTCGACTTCGCCCCCGACCCCGGCGGCTACGGGCGCCGCCTCTTCGACACCGACCGCATCGACGCCTGCCTGGACGCCCTCATCGACGAGCAGGGCGACGACGGCGGCTGGGACGTCGCCTTCCCCATCTGGACGCCGATCACCCGTCTCGAATGGCGCGGCTTCGTCACCGTCGAACGCCTCAGGGCGCTGCGCGCCTACGGGCGCCTCAAGCCCTGACCGGGCCGGAAGCGGTCACAGCAGGTTGCGGACGGGCTCGCCCGCCAAGTCCCGCACTTCGTGGGCGAAATGGGCCTGGTCGGCGTAACCCGCCGCGAACGCGGCCTCCGCCAGCGGCGACCCCGCCCGCGCCAGGCCCAGCGCCCGCTGGAACCGCAGCACCCGCTGCAGCGTCTTCGGCCCGTACCCGAACGCCGCCAGCGACCGGCGCCGCAACTGCCGCTCACCGATCCCGAGCGCGTCCGCCACCCCCCGGACCGAACCCCTCGCCAGGCCCGCGACCACCCCGGCGACGAACGGATCCGCGGGCCCCATCCGCTCCCGCACGGCCGCGACAAGCGCACCCCGGCGATCGTCCGCCGCCGCCACGGCCTCCGCCAGCCGGTCGGCCTCCCCGCCCCACAACTCCCGCAGCGGCACCCGCCCGTCCCGGAGCGCGTCGGCCGGGACGCCCAGCACCGGCGGCGCCGTCCCCGGCGCGAACCGCACCGCCGCGATCTCCTCACCCGGCCGCATGACCGCCGGCATCGGGCCCGTGTCCGGACCCGCCACCAGGATCCCGCCGCCCGCCCAGATGAGGTCCACGCAGCCGTCCGGGAGCACGCGCTGGACGAACGGCTCGGCGTCCGGCGGCAGCGCCGCCGTCCACGAGCAGGCCAGGCCCGGCGTCCGGTGCTCGCGATAGCCCGTGGGGTTCACCCCTCCTGCATACCACCCGCGTGCGCGGAGCCTGCATACCGCCCGCGTTCCCGGGCAGGGGCCACAGAGCCGACTTGACCGACCCCATCGGCTCAAATGGAGGAGACCATGCCTAACAACGATCTTCAGGGCAAGACCATCGCCTTCCTGTGCGCTCCCGAGGGCACCGAGCAGATCGAACTGACCGAGCCGTGGAAGGCCGTGGAGCAGGCCGGCGCCACCCCGCGCCTCGTCTCCACGCAGTCCGGCCGCCTCCAGGCGTTCAACCACCTGGACAAGGGCGACACCTTCCCCGTCGACACCACCGTCGACGTCTCCCGGCACACCGAGTTCGACGGCCTCGTCCTGCCCGGCGGCGTCGCCAACCCCGACTTCCTGCGCACCGACCCCGACGCCGTCGCGTTCGCCCGGTCCTTCTTCGACGCGGGCAAGCCCGTCGCCGTGATCTGCCACGCCTCCTGGACCCTCATCGAGGCCGGCGTCGTCCGGGGCCGGACCATGACGTCCTGGCCGAGCCTGCGGACCGACCTGCGCAACGCGGGGGCGACCTGGGTGGACGAGGAGGTCCAGATCTGCGAGGACGGCCCCAACGTCCTGGTCAGCAGCCGCAAGCCCGACGACCTCAAGGCGTTCTGCCAGGCCGCCGTGGAGGCGTTCAAGCGGTGACGCGGCCACATGTGGTCTAGACCTCTGACCTAGACCACTGGGTGAACCCCGGGGGACCATATCCTGCACGAATATCCGTACCAGCAAGTAACTAAGTACGGTTGTGCACGTGACCCGTCGAGCGAAGATCGTCAGCACCATCGGTCCGGCCTGCTCCAGCACCGAGCAGATCCACGCCCTCGTCGAAGCCGGCATCGACGTCGCCCGCCTCAACATGAGCCACGGCGAGCATGCCGTCCACGAAGAGGTCTACCACCGGATCCGCGCCGCCGCCGACGCCACCGGGCGCGGCGTCGGCATCCTCGCGGACCTGCAGGGCCCCAAGATCCGCATCGGGCGCTTCCCCGACGGCCCCGTACGGCTCACCCTCGGCGACGAGTTCACCATCACCACCGACGACGTCCCCGGCACCCGCCGCGAGGTGTCCACCACCTACGAGGGGCTGCCGGGCGACGTCAGCCCCGGCGACACCGTCCTCATCGACGACGGCCGCGTCGCCCTCAAGGTCACCTCCGTCGACGGCCCCCGCGTCAACACCACGGTCACCGTCGGCGGCATGGTGTCCGACAACAAGGGCCTCAACCTCCCCGGCGTCCCGGTCAGCGTCCCCGCCCTCACCGAGAAGGACGAGCGCGACCTGCGCTGGGCCCTGCGCCTCGGCGTCGACCTCGTCGCCCTGTCCTTCGTCCGCACCCCCGCCGACGCCGACATCTGCTACCAGATCATGGAGGAGGAGGGCGTCCGCGTCCCCCTCATCGGCAAGATCGAGAAGCCCCAGGCCGTCGAGCGGCTCCCCGAGATCGTCGCCGCCTTCGACGGCATCATGGTGGCCCGCGGCGACCTCGGCGTCGAGATGCCCCTCGAACAGGTGCCCATCGTCCAGAAGCGCGCCATCGAGCTGTGCCGCGAGAAGGCCCGCCCGGTCATCGTCGCCACCCAGATGCTCGAATCCATGATCTCCGCGCCCCGCCCCACCCGCGCCGAGACCTCCGACGTCGCCAACGCCGTCTTCGAGGGCGCCGACGCCGTCATGCTCTCCGGCGAGACCAGCGTCGGCCAGTACCCCATCGAGTCCGTCCTCACGATGAGCCGCATCGTGCAGACCGCCGAGCAGGCCTCCCTCCAGGCCACCCACACCCTCGAGCGGATGCCGGAGACCGTCGGCGGCGCCATCGCCCGCGCCGCCGCCGAGGTCGGCGCGATCGTCGGCGCCGAGGCCCTCGCCGCCTTCACCATGTCCGGCGAGACCGCCCGGCGCCTGTCCCGCTACCGCTCGCCCATCCCGCTGCTCGCCTTCACCTCCGTGCCCGCCGTCCGCGGGAGGCTGGCGCACGTCTGGGGCGTCGAGACCTTCATCGTCCCCCAGGTCGACCACACCGACGCCATGTTCCGCCAGGTCGAGCAGGCCCTCCTCGAAATCGGCCGCTGCCAGAAGGGCGACAAGGTCGTCGTCGTCGCCGGCTCGCCCCCCGGCACGCCCGGCTCGACGAACGCCCTCCGCGTCCACAGCCTCGGCGACGCCATCGCCATCCCGCACTGACCACCATCCTGCCGGGCACCGCGCGACCCGCACCCCGCGCGGTGCCCGGCTCCTCCCACGGCCCCTGCACGGCCGGTCCCGGAACCTTGCCCACCGGGCATTAATCACCGCGCGGTCTCATTTCCACGACGCTCCGGAAACCCGCGCACCCTCAGTACTTCGGCCCGACGAACCCGTCCAGCCGCGCCACCGCCTCCCTCTTCGCGACCGAGATGTTCCGCGCGTTCATCTGCGTCCACTCGACCCCGAGCCGATCCAGCGCACCGGTGAACATCCTCTGGATGTCCAGCGACACGTTGGCGAAGTTGTAGCGGGGGTACTCGTACCACCGGTCCCCGCCTCGGAGACGCTTGCGCACCCGGTTGATGACCCGGCACCCGTCCGAGTGGATCAGTCCGCGGACGAACTCCTCCGTGCGCGCGTCGACGATCTCCCGCTGCCACCCCTCCAGCTCGATCTTCCGGGTGTGCTTCGCCCCAGGCCCGTGCTGGGGGAACAGGCAGGGCCAGTGCTTGGAGTACGAGCCCACCATCGTGCAACCGGGTTTCTGGCGGCGCCCGACTCGCGACGACAGGACCGTCCCCACTGCCTCGGCCGCCGCGTCGATCAAGCCCGGCCACGCGTCGGAACAGGCAATCTCCAGCCGGTAGACGCCGTTGTGCTGCCGGGCGAGATGTCCATCTCCGAGATAGAGACCGAGAAGGTAGGAGTAGGCCGCGGGATCGACCGCCCGGTCGTGGCACCGGGGGCATAAAGGAGGGGTGTGGCTCGCGGCCTTTTCGGGATGTTTCTTCCAGTAGCCCAGTGTGGACTTGGGGACGCCGGTCTGGCGGTGGACCTCGGCGATGGTGAACCCTGCGGCCAGCAGGCGTAGCGCCACTGGGCGCTGTCGCGGATCGTACATGGCCGCAGTCTTGCGGCCGCCACCGACAGTTCTGCCTTGATCACTCCCTGTGGAGGTCATGGGTGGCTTCTGCCGCTGATATCAACCGTCGCCTTGCGAAAGGGCGGAATTCTCCCGATGGTGCATTGCCTGCGGTAGAGGCGCCACCTCGATGCGGCAACGCCCCCAGCGTGATGCTTGGGGGCGAGGAGAAGTGCTCGCATATGGGTACCGGGAGCGGGATTCGAACCCGCACGCCCTTTCGGACAAATCCTTTTGAGGGATTCGTGTCTACCGTTCCACCATCCCGGCTTTTATCCGGACATGTCCCTTTCTTGCCCGGTCGGTCTCCCTGGTGTGGGGCGACGGGAACCAGGGTAGCGGGTTTCGGTAGGCTCGGGGGCGTGGAGAGTGCTCGGCGAGTTGTGATCGCGGAAGACGAGGCCCTGATCAGGCTGGACCTGAAGGAGATGCTTCAGGAGGACGGCTACGACGTGGTCGGGGAGGCCGGTGACGGTGAGACGGCCGTCCGGCTCGCCGGGGAGCTGAAGCCCGATCTCGTGATCCTCGACGTGAAGATGCCGGTGCTGGACGGCATCTCGGCGGCCGAGCGGATCTCCGCCGAGCGGATCGCGCCGGTGGTGATCCTCACGGCGTTCTCCCAGCGCGAGCTCGTCCAGCGGGCGACCGAGGCGGGCGCGATGGCCTACCTCGTCAAGCCGTTCTCCAAGACCGACCTGACGCCGGCGATCGAGATGGCGGTGAGCCGGTACACCGAGCTGCGCGCGCTGGAGGCCGAGGTCGCGGGCCTGCAGGACCGGCTGGAGACCCGCAAGGTGGTCGACCGGGCGAAGGGGCTGCTGCAGCAGGCGCACGGATGGTCCGAGCCGGAGGCGTTCCGGTGGATCCAGAAGACCTCGATGGACCGGCGGCTCACGATGCGGGCCGTCGCCGAGGCGGTCGTCGCGGGCGCCTCCGGAGGTCAGGACGAGTCCGCCGCGGGCTGACCCCTCGGCGCCGTCGCATCCCGGGTTTGTCAAGGTCCAAAGCGCAGGTCCGCGCGTGGGCCCTCATCGTCACGTTCGGTAATCGTCCCAGGCAATGCATGGTGTCGGATGGGCACAGGGGAGTAACGAACGAGTAACCCTTCGATCCGGGGGTCCTGTTCTGGGGTGGGTCGACGGTGTACGACATAGCTGGTCCCCGAGTGACCGGATTCCTCCCCTGAGGCGCCGGCGTCGGGGCTTAACTCGTACCCGATCCCCTCCCGGATCCGGATGGAAAGGTTGGGCACCTTGCGGCGCAACAAGATGAGGATCACCGGCGCGGTTGCGGTGAGCGCGGCGCTCGCGCTCAGCGCCGTGGCCTGCAGTGACGACGATGGCGGCTCCGGCAGCGGCAACGAGGTCACTATCGGGTTCATGGGTGACCTGACCGGTGAGAACTCCGGCCTGGTGATTCCGCCCAAGCAGGGCGCGCAGCTGGCGGTCGAGCAGTACAACGCCACGAACCCCAAGGTCAAGATCAAGCTCAAGACCTACGACAGCCAGGGCAAGCCGGAGCAGGCGACGACGCTGGCGCAGGGCGCGGTCAAGAACGACAAGATCGTGGCGCTGGTCGGCCCGGCGTTCTCGGGTGAGTCGCAGAGCGTCGCCCCGATCCTGGAAGAGGCCAAGATCCCGAGCGTGTCGCCGTCGGCGACCAACATCACGCTCGGCGAGAAGGGCTGGAAGTACTGGCACCGGGTCGTGGCCGACGACGCCGCGCAGAGCGAGGGCGCCGCGAACTTCCTGGTGAACTCGGTGAAGGCGAAGAAGATCTTCACGGTCTCCGACAACCAGGACTACGGCAAGGGCCTCGCGGACGCCATCGCCAAGGCCGCCGGCTCCAAGGGCGCGCAGACCCAGACCGACGCGGTGGACGACAAGGCGACGGACTACTCCTCGACCGTCAACAAGATCAACCAGTTCAAGCCGGACGCGGTCTACTTCGGCGGCTACTACGCGGTGGCGGGGCGGCTGTTCAAGCAGCTCCGCGAGGCCGGCTACAAGGGCAAGATGATGTCCGGCGACGGCTCGCTCGCGACCGGTCTGATCGAGGGCGCCGGCAAGGAGAACGCGCAGGGCGCGCTGCTGAGCTGCGGCTGCCTGATCGACGCCGAGGGCAAGACGAACCCGAAGGCCAAGAAGTTCGCCGACGACTACAAGGCGAAGTACAACTCCGAGGTCGCGATCTACTCGACCGAGGGCTTCGACGCCGCGACGGCGCTCATCGAGGCGGTCAAGGCCGGCAAGACCGAGCCGGAGGACATCAACACCTACCTCAAGACCGAGGACATCCAGGGCGTCGGGAAGCAGATCAAGTTCGCCGACAACGGTGAGCTGGCGGTCAACGACATCTTCATCTACGAGGTGAAGGACGACAAGCTGCCGCTGCTCGGCAACAGCAACGAAGCGAAGGTCTCGTAGGGCGTCACCACGCCCGGACCCCGCCCCCGGTCCCCGGGGGCCCCTGATGGCGCGGGAGCGGGAGCGCTACAGCGCTCCCGCTCCTTTTGACGAAGGCGACCGAAGGTGCTCGACGACTTCATCAATCAATTCTGGCCGTCGACCGTCGACGGCCTGGCGCTGGGCGCGATCTACGCGCTGCTGGCGCTGGGCTACACGATGGTCTACGGCGTGCTCCGGCTGATCAACTTCGCGCACGCCGACATCTTCATGGTCGGCACGTTCGCGGCGCTGTGGACGGTGCGGACCCTGGACGTGTCCGCCGTGGGCGGCGTCGCGCTGATCGGCGTGGTGGCGCTCATGGCCGTCGTCGGCGGCGCGGTGGCGGGCGGCGGCGCGATGCTGCTGGAGGTGGCGGCCTACCGGCCGCTGCGCAAACGGGGGGCGTCGAGACTCGCGGCGCTGATCTCGGCGATCGGCGCGTCGATCTTCATCCAGCAGCTGATGGGCACGGTGCTCATCAGCAAGGTGTTCGGGACGTCGAAGGAGGGCGGCAAGCTCGACGTCAACGAGCACTTCAAGAAGCTGTCCGACGTCGTGGACTTCGGGCCGATCCTGATCCGCAACGACCAGCTGATCGTCTTCATCGGCGCGGTGCTGATGATGGTCGCGCTGGACCAGTTCGTGAACCGCACGAAGCTCGGCCGCGGCATCCGCTCGACGGCGCAGGACCCGGAAACGGCCGTGCTGATGGGCGTGAACATCGACCGGGTCGTGCAGGTGACGTTCCTGGTCGGCGGTGTGATGGCCGGTGTGGCCGCCGCGCTGTACTTCCTGCGCTTCGAGAGCACGAACTACTTCGTCGGCTTCCTGCTCGGCATCAAGGCGTTCACGGCGGCGGTGCTCGGCGGCATCGGCAACATCCGGGGGGCCCTGGTGGGCGGCTTCACCCTCGGGTTGCTGGAGATGTACGGTTCGAGCTTCTTCGGATCCCAGTGGCGCGACGTGGTCGCGTTCTCCGTGCTCATCCTTGTCCTGATGTTCCGTCCCACCGGCATTCTCGGTGAGTCCCTCCAGCAGGCGCGCGCATGAACCTCACGAAGAACGGAAACGGCAAGGGCGGCGCGGGCGGCCTCGCCTCGCGGCGCGACATGTTCTCCCTGGACCCGCTGCGCGACTGGTGGGCGGGCGCCCCCGGCGCGGTGCGGTGGGTGGTGTACCTCCTGCTGGTCGTCGGCGGGCTGCTGCTGCCGAGCGAGGCGATCGGCTCGTTCATGGCGCCGAGCGGCAGCGACTGGGCGTCGATGCTGAGCAGCCAGATCGCGATCTACGTGCTGCTGGCGATCGGGCTGAACGTGGTGGTCGGCATGGCCGGCCTCCTGGACCTCGGGTACGTGGCGTTCTACGCGGTCGGCGGCTACACGATGGCCATCTTCGCGACGCGCTACGGGTGGAACTTCTGGGAGTCGCTGGGGCTGGCGATCGGGTTCTCGGCGCTCGCGGGGGTCATCCTCGGGGCGCCGACGCTGCGGCTGCGCGGCGACTACCTGGCGATCGTCACGCTCGGCTTCGGTGAGATCGTCAAGCGGACGGCGAACAACAGCTCGTTCGTGAACGGGCCGCGCGGCGTGCAGGAGATCCCGCACCCGCCGTCGCTGTCGGAGTTCGAGATCTTCGGTGTGCAGCCGCTGAAGTACGGGCTGCTGGACGCGCGGCCGTACTACTACCTGCTGCTGCTGTTCATCGTCCTCGCGATCATCTTCGTGAAGCGGCTGGAGCGGTCGCGGGTGGGCCGCGCGTGGGCGTCGATCCGGGAGGACGAGGACGCGGCGGAGCTGATGGGCGTGCCGACGTTCAAGTTCAAGCTGGCGGCGTTCGCGATCGGCGCGGCGATCGGCGGCAGCGGCGGCGTGGTGTTCGCCGCGCAGATCACCTCGATCAACCCGCAGAACTTCGAGTTCCTGGTGTCGGCGCTGATCCTGGCCGGCGTGGTGCTGGGCGGTTCCGGCAACCTTCCGGGCGTCATGCTGGGCGCGGCGGTGCTGGCGTGGCTGCCCGAGCGGTTCCGGTTCCTGCACGACTACCGGATGCTGATCTTCGGTGCGGCGCTCGTGGCGATGATGATCTTCCGTCCGGAGGGCCTGTGGCCGTCCCGGCAGCGGAAGGCGGAGCTGGCCGAGGGCACCGGCGGCATGGGCAGCATGGGCGCCGAGGTGGCCGGTCCGGGCCAGTCCGACGCGGTCGCCGTGGAGGAGGGCAAGTGAGCGAGGCGGAGGGCGGTGCGCCCGTCCTGGAGCTGCGGGACGTCGTCATGCGGTTCGGCGGCGTGGTCGCGCTCAACAAGGTGGACATCACGATCCGCGAGGGCGAGATCTTCGCGCTGATCGGCCCGAACGGGGCGGGGAAGACGACGGTGTTCAACGTGACCACCGGCGTCTACCGGCCGACCGAGGGGCAGGTGGTGTTCCGCGGGAAGCGCATCGACGGCAAGAAGCGGTACACCGTCACGAAGCTGGGCGTGGCGCGCACGTTCCAGAACGTGCGGCTGTTCCACAACATGACGGCGGTCGAGAACGTGATGGTGGGCGCGGACGCGCACCACCGGACGGGGTTCGTCGGGGCGGCGCTCGGGCTGCCGTGGCACCGCAGCGAGGAGCGCCGCGGGCGCGAGCGGGCGCAGGAGCTGCTTGAGCTCGTGGGCATCCCGCACCGCGGCGAGGAGGCGGCGAAGAACCTGCCGTACGGCGACCAGCGGCGGCTGGAGATCGCGCGGGCGCTGGCGACCGAGCCGAAGCTGCTGCTGCTGGACGAGCCCGCGGCGGGCATGAACCCGGCCGAGAAGGTGGCGCTGCAGCAGCTGATCCGCGACATCCGCGACACCGGTGTGACGGTGCTGCTGATCGAGCACGACATGAGCCTGGTCATGGGCATCAGCGACCGGGTCGCGGTGCTCGACTTCGGCCAGAAGATCGCGGACGGCCTGCCGGCCGAGGTGCAGAACGACCCGCGGGTCATCGAGGCGTATCTGGGGGCTCCGGCCGATGCTTCTTGAGATCAGTGACATCCACGTCCACTACGGGAAGATCGCGGCGCTGAAGGGCATCAGCGCGGAGGTCGGCCAGGGGGAGATCGTCACGCTGATCGGCGCGAACGGCGCCGGGAAGACGACCACCCTGAAGACGGTCTCGGGGCTGCGTCCGCTGTCGTCGGGCGCGATCCGGTTCGACGGCCAGGACATCAGCAAGATGCCCGGGCACAAGCGGGTGCTGGTCGGCATCGGGCAGGCGCCGGAGGGCCGGGGGATCTTCCCCGGCATGACGGTGGAGGAGAACCTCCTGATGGGCGCCTACGCCCGCAAGGACGACTCCGCCAAGGAGCTGGCCGAGGCGTACGAGCTGTTCCCGCGGCTGGCCGAGCGGCGCAAGCAGATGGGCGGCACGATGTCCGGCGGCGAGCAGCAGATGCTCGCGATCGGGCGGGCGCTGATGGCCAAGCCGAAGGTGCTGCTGCTGGACGAGCCGTCGATGGGGCTCGCGCCCATGCTCGTGCAGCAGATCTTCTCGATCATCCAGGAGATCAACCGGCGCGGCACGACGGTCCTGCTGGTGGAGCAGAACGCGCAGCAGGCGCTGCAGATCGCGCACCGGGCGTACGTGCTGGAGACGGGCCGGGTGGTGAAGTCGGCTCCGGCGGCGGATCTGCTGGACGACCCGGAGGTCCGGGCGGCCTACCTGGGCGGCGAGCTGGGCGACGGCGCCGGTGCCGCGGGCGGTCCGGCGGCCGGCTCGGCGGCCGGTTCGGAGGAGGACAAGCCGGAGTAGCGGCTCGTCCGGGCGTCTCAGGCCCGCTCGGTCCGGTTCGTCCGGGCCGGGCGGGCCTCGCGCGTCGCGGGGTTCAGGGCAGCCGGATCTCGGCGGGGACGGGGTCGCTGGTCGCGCCGACCGGCGGCGAGCCGTACAGCCGGACGGCCTTGGTCTTCGCGCCGCGGGGGACGTCGAACCACAGGTCGAACTCGACGCGCATGGACGCGCCGACGGAGATCCGCTCCGGCTGCCGCTTGATCATGGTGGCGTTGACGTCGGGGGAGTAGGTGCGGCCGTCGGTGGTGACGAGCCGCTGCTTCCAGGTGTCGAAGACCTGGATGTCGCGCCCGGTGTTGACGGCGAGGATGCGGACGCGGGTGAACGCGCCCTTGGCGTTCATGGCGGCGTGGGTGCCCATGACGTCGGTCATGGACTCGCGGAACCCGACGACGGTGAACCGCATGTCGGCGCTCTTGCCGGTCCTGCCCTCGGGGACGGCCTCTCCCTCGCGCGCCTTCTCGGCCGGGATCCTGTAGTCGGGGAGGGAGGTGGCGTGCCCGGATCCGGAGCACCCGGCGAGCGGGAGGGCCGCGGCGAGCGCGAGCGCGGCGCCCGCGAGGGCGGTGCCCGCGCGGGGGCGGCGCCGCGGGCCGCGGGTGCGCGAGTGAGGGTGGCGCATGCCTCGGAAGGTACGTCCGGCGGGCGGGCCGGGTGAACGGGCGGGATCGTTTCGCAACGCAACCGCAACCGGTGACGGACCTACACCGGTGTCGGGGCGGGCGTCGCCGCCGGGCCCGGACATGCGTTGACCCGGGGTCACCTTTGGGGCCGTACGAACCTTCCCCGGGCGCGTACGTTGTCTACTCGGTGACCCCGGGCCGGTCTGATCCACGCTACAGACCCGGGGCCGCGCATCGCAAAGAAAGTGCGGATCAAGGCGCGTCAGCGGGGCGGGCGGCGCCTCAGCCGCCGGACGGGGCGTCGCGCAGCATGCAGGTGAGGCGCGCGGTGCAGACCCGCCGGCCCTGGTCGTCGGTGATGACGATGTCGTAGGTGGCGAGGGTGCGGCCCCCGTGCACCTGGGTCGCCACGGCCGTGACGTACCCCTCGGTCGCGGACCGGTGGTGGGTGGCGTTGATCTCGATGCCGACGGCGATGCGGCCCGGGCCCGCGTGCAGGGCGGCGCCGGCGGAGCCGATCGACTCGGCCAGGACGCAGGAGGCGCCGCCGTGCAGGAGGCCGTAGGGCTGGGTGTTGCCCTTCACCGGCATGCGGCCCACGACGCGCTCGGGCGACGCCTCCAGGTACTCGAGGCCCATGGTCTTCGCCAGGTCGCCGTGCGGGTCGAGCTCGCCCCCCGCGAGGATCTTCGCGATCGGGTCGTGCGGGCTCGCGCCGTCGGTGTCAGTCACTTACGCCTCCACAAAACTGTCGTACGCGCAGACTAGAGTCCTGGTGTGGCGACCTCACCAACGACCCCTGACAAGCGCGACCGGCTCCTTCTGCTCGACGGCCACTCCCTGGCCTACCGGGCGTTCTTCGCCCTGCCCGTGGAGAACTTCTCCACGACCGACGGGCAGCCGACCAACGCCGTGTACGGCTTCACCTCGATGCTCATCAACGTCCTGCGCGACGAGCAGCCCTCCCACATCGCGGTGGCGTTCGACCGTTCCGAGCCGACGTTCCGGCACGAGCAGTACGTGGAGTACAAGGCGGGCCGGCAGAAGACGCCCGACGAGTTCCGCAGCCAGGTCAGCCTGATCTTCGAGGTGCTGGACGCGCTGCGCATCCCGCGGATGTCGGTCGCGGGGTTCGAGGCGGACGACATCATCGCCACGCTGTCCGTCCAGGCCGCCCGCGCCGGGATGCAGACGCTCATCGTCACCGGTGACCGCGACGCGTTCCAGCTGGTCAACGACTCGGTGACGATCCTGTACCCGGTGCGCGGCGTCTCGGAGCTGGCCCGGATGGACCCGGCCGCCGTCGAGGCCAAGTACGGCGTCCCGCCCGAGCGGTACCGCGAGCTCGCCGCCCTCGTGGGGGAGAGCAGCGACAACCTGCCCGGCGTGCCCGGCGTCGGCCCGAAGACCGCCGCCAAGTGGCTCACCAAGTACGGCGACCTCGACACCCTCGTCGACCGCGTCGACGAGATCAAGGGGAAGGCCGGCGACAGCCTGCGCGAGCACCTGGCCGGCGTGCTGCGCAACCAGCAGATCAACAAGCTCGACTGCGAGGTCGGCCTGGAGCTGACGCCGCCGCAGCTGACGATGGGCCAGTGGGACCGCGAGGAGATCCACACCCTGTTCGACTCGCTGCAGTTCCGCGTCCTGCGCGAGCGGCTGTACGCCACGATCTCGGCGGCCGAGCCCGAGGCCGAGGAGGGCTTCGACGTCGAGGTCGAGGCGCTCGAACCCGGCGCGCTCGGCGCCTGGCTCGACGCCAACACCGCCGACCGGACCGGCGTCGCCGTCACCGGCACCTGGGGCCGCGGCACCGGCGAGATCACCGCGCTGGCGCTGGCGTCCAAGAAGGGCCCCGCCGTCCACATCGACCCGGCCGAGCTGATCGAGGACGACGAGCGCGCCCTCGCCGCCTACCTCGCCGACCCCGCCCGCCCCAAGGCGATCCACGAGGCCAAGGGGCCGATGCTGGCGCTCGCCGCGCGCGGCATGCGGCTGGAGGGCGTCACCAGCGACACCGCGCTCGCCGCCTACCTCGCGCTCCCCGGCCAGCGGACGTTCGACCTCGCCGACCTCGTCCTGCGCTACCTGCACCGCGAGCTGCGCAGCGAGACCGAGGACTCCGGCCAGCTCACCCTGGACGGCTCCGGGGAGGAGGAGGCCGCCGAAGCCCTCGCGGTCCGCGCGCGCGCCGTCACCGAGCTCGCCGACGTCCTCGACAAGGACCTCGACAAGCGCGGAGCCACCCGCCTCCTGCGCGATGTCGAGCTGCCCCTGGTCGGCGTCCTGGCCGGCATGGAACGCGCGGGCATCGCCGTCGACGCCGACCACCTCGCCGGCCTGTCCGCGTCCCTGGGCGGCCAGGTCAAGGAGCAGGAGCAGCTCGCCCACGCCGCCGTCGGCCGCGAGTTCAACCTCGGCTCGCCCAAGCAGGTCCAGCAGGTCCTGTTCGACGAGCTGAACCTCCCCAAGACCAAGCGCACCAAGACCGGCTACACCACCGACTCCGAGGCCCTCACGACCCTCCTGGAGAAGGACGGGCACCCCGTCCTGGAGCACATCCTCCGGTGGCGGGAGGTCGCCAAGCTCAAGAGCATCGTCGACTCCCTCATCCCGATGGCCGACGACGCCGGGCGCATCCACACCACCTTCAACCAGATGATCGCCGCCACCGGCCGGCTCTCCTCCACCGACCCCAACCTGCAGAACATCCCGATCCGCACCGCCGAAGGCCGCCAGATCCGCGAGGCGTTCGTCGTCGGCGACGGCTACGAGTCCCTCCTCACCGCCGACTACTCCCAGATCGAGCTGCGCATCATGGCGCACCTCTCCGAGGACGACGCCCTGCTGGAGGCGTTCGGCTCCGGCGCCGACTTCCACACCATCACCGCGTCCCGCGTCTTCGGGCTGCCGCCCGAGCAGATCGACTCCGAGCTGCGCGCCCGCATCAAGGCCATGAACTACGGCCTCGCCTACGGCCTGTCGGCCTACGGGCTCTCCCAGCAGCTCCGGATCTCCCCCGACGAGGCCCGCGGCCTCATGGAGGAGTACTTCGAGCAGTTCGGCGGCGTCCGCGACTACCTGCACGACATCGTCGGCAAGGCCCGCCAGGAGGGCTACACCGAGACCATCCTCGGCCGCCGCCGCTACCTGCCCGACCTCAACTCCGACAACCGCCAGCGCCGCGAGATGGCCGAACGGATGGCCCTCAACGCCCCCATCCAGGGCTCCGCCGCCGACATCATCAAGGTCGCCAGCCTCAACGTCGACCGCGCCCTCCGCGACGCCGGCCTGACCTCCCGCATGCTCCTCCAGGTACACGACGAACTCGTCTTCGAAGTCGCCCCCGGCGAACTCGACGAACTGAAGACCCTCGTCAGCACCCAGATGGCCGGAGCCTACGAACTGCGCGCCCCCCTCAGCGTCTCCATGGGCACCGGCCGCACATGGCAGGATGCGGCGCATTAATTGCTTTTTTCTCCTCCTTCGGGCCTGGCGGCCCTCCATCGTCGATAAAAGCGGGCGATCGCTGGCATCGCTCCGACTCGCCTGGCGGCTCGCTGCGCGATCAGATTCTTGCTTCGCTTGAATCTGCCTTCGGACGCGATCGCGGGTCCCCAGGTTGTTGCGGGGTGCTGTGGTGGGTGGCGGTCGGTGTGCGGGGCTCGCCTGGCGGCTCGCTGCGTGATCAGGTTCTCGCTTCGCTTTGAACCTGCGCTTGGCGCTATCGCCACCGTTGAGGTGGTCGGGTAGGTGCTGTGCCTATTGCAGTGCTCTCCTCCTTCGGGCCTTGGCTGCCCTCCATCGTCGGGCACTGCGGGCGATCGCTGGCATCGCTCCGGCTCGCCTGGCGGCTCGCTGCGCGATCAGATTCTTGCTTCGCTTGAATCTGCCTTCGGACGCGATCGCGGGTCCCCAAGTTGTTGCGGGGTGCTGTGGTGGGTGGCGGTCGGTGTGCGGGGCTCGCCTGGCGGCTCGCTGCGCGATCAGGTTTTCGCTTCGCTTTGAACCTGCGCTTGGCGCTATCGCCACCGTTGAGGTGGTCGGGTAGGTGCTGTGCCTATTGCAGTGCTCTCCTCCTTCGGGCCTTGGCGGCCCTCCATCGTCGGGCACTGCGGGCGATCGCTGGCATCGCTCCGGCTCGCCTGGCGGCTCGCTGCGCGATCAGGTTCTTGCTTCGCTTGAATCTGCCTTCGGACGCGATCGCGGGTCCCCAGGTTGTTGCGGGGTGCTGTGGTGGCTGGGGTCGTTGCGGTGCTTATTGCAGTGGCCTCCTCCTTCGGGCCTGGCGGCCCTCCATCGTCGGACACTGCTGCGATCGCTGGCATCGCTCCGGCTCGCCTGGCGGCTCGCTGCGCGATCAGATTCTTGCTTCGCTCGAATCTGCCTTCGGACGCGATCGCGGGTCCCCAGGTTGTTGCGGGGTGCTGTGGTGGCTGGGGTCGTTGCGGTGGTGGGTGGCGGTCGGTGTGTGGGGCCTCGCCTTGCGGCTCGCTGCGCGATCAGGTTCTCGCTTCGCTTGAACCTGCCTTCGGGCGCGATCGCCAGGCTTGGGTCGTCGTCTCGTTACGGTGCGGCTGCGGTTGTCGCAGTGGGGGATGTCGGAAGTGTGTACGGCTCGCCTGGCGGCTCCTGGGACGGACGGGGCTGGAGCTGCGTTGACGGCGGGCGTAATCGTGGGGGTGTCGGTGGGTGTGGCGGTTGCCGTGGTGGTGGCTGCTCCGCATGGCTCTTTTCGTCACGCTGCTGCGTGTCGCCGCGACGTGTCAGTGCGCGCGGCAGCTTTTGGGGGGCGACGTCATCGGATGGGTTGAGCCGAGCGACGCACGGCACGCGGAGTGCCTTCGGGAGGCCTGGGGCGCCTCGAGGGTGTGATCGCCGTCGTGTGGGCGGTGGCGGGGTGCTCGGACTGCGGCTGTAGATGGTGTTGAGGTGGGTGTTTTGAGTTAATTGCGGCTTTTGTGGGTTTGTGTCCTTTGTGGTGGGGACTGCTTGTCGGCTTGGGTTTTTGGGGGCGTTGTTTTTCGGGGGTGGGTGGGTTTTACCGGGGGTTTTCGGACTTGGTTTGTTGTGGGGCGGGGCGGGGGTGGTGGGTGAGGGTCATATGGGTACGTCGGTTGGTGTCCGTAGATGTCCGGGGGGTCGTACGCTGTCCTCCTGGTCCTGATCGGGTCGACCGGCGGGGGTAATGTGCCTCTCCTTCACAAGATCGCTGGAGTTGTGATCGTCTGCGCCGTGGTCCTGGGGCTGACGCTTCCCGGGAGCGGGAAGGAGCGTCGTAGGGAGAACGTGGCCCAGCGGGTCGGGGCCGCGTCGGGGGCGACGCCGACCGCGCGGGCGGCCAAGGCGGGGACCACGCCGGTGCCGGGGGCCTCTGGGGCCTCGGGCAGCGCGACGCCCACCGCGGTGGTGTCCACGCCCATCGCGGCGGCGGCGCCCGGGGCGGCCGCCGTCAAGGCGAACGAGCTGGGGCAGGTCCCGGTGCTGATGTACCACCGGATCATGAAGAAGCCCGAGCTGTCGCTGGACCGGTCGAGCAAGGAGCTCTACGACGAGCTGACCGGGCTGGCCAAGGACGGCTACTACCCGATCACGGCCGCCGAGTTCGTGAGCGGGCGGATCGACGTGCCGGCGGGGAAGCACCCCGTGGTGCTCACGTTCGACGACAGCACGCCCGGGCACTTCGGCCTGGACCCGCAGGGCAACCCCAAGCCCGACACGGCGGTCGCGGTCATCCAGCAGGTCGCCCGGGAGAACCCCGGGTTCCGGCCGGTCGCGACGTTCTACCTGAACAAGGAGCTGTTCGGGATGGACGACACGCAGGCCGCGGCCGGGCTGCGGTGGCTCCAGCAGCACGGGTTCGAGCTCGGCAACCACACGGTGTCCCACCCGAGCCTCTCCGGCATGTCCGAAAAGGGCGTGCACAAGGAGATCGGCGACATGGAGGACCGGATCGTCCGGCTCACCGGGGCGCACACGACGACGTTCGCGTACCCGTTCGGGGCCGTGCCGAAGAAGAAGGCCTGGGCCGAGAAGCTGGACGGCCGGTACGCCTTCCAGGGGATCTTCCTCGCCGGGTGGCGGCCCTCGGTGTCCCCGTTCGACGCCGACTTCGACCGGTGGAACATCGACCGGGTGCGCTCCGAGGGCAAGATCAAGGAGAACGACTGCACCAAGTACTGCTCCACGGCCTGGCTCGAGTACCTGGACAAGAACCCCGATGAGCGGTACACATCTGACGGAGACCCGAACACGGTGACGTTTCCCAAGGCGGCCGAGGACCGGATCGCCAAGTGGTACAGGGCCTACGCGCGGACGTACTGACCCGCGCCCGCCGGCGGCGGATTGACCACGGGAGTTCGGTCCCATATCCTGATCGCTGCGCTGTGGGCCTGCGCGCGCTTCGGACGGAGCAGGCTCGCGCTCGGTCAGGTCGGCGACATCGGTTCGGTTCACTGACGCGGCGTTGGTCGCGTTCCATTCCGGTCCTCGGCAGGGCGGATAACGGCCCTCCGCGCACAACCCATACGACTTCCATGTCCGTACCGGAGCCAGCCGACACATGACGAGCAGCACCGAGGCCACCTCGACCACCCCGCAGGTAGCGGTCAACGACATCGGGTCCGAGGAAGCCTTCCTCGCAGCGATCGACGAGACCATCAAGTACTTCAACGACGGCGACATTGTCGAAGGCACTGTCGTCAAGGTCGATCGTGACGAGGTCCTCCTCGACATCGGCTACAAGACCGAGGGCGTCATCCCCTCGCGCGAGCTGTCCATCAAGCACGACGTCGACCCGAACGAGGTCGTCTCCACCGGAGACCACGTCGAGGCCCTCGTCCTCCAGAAGGAGGACAAGGAGGGGCGTCTGATCCTGTCCAAGAAGCGCGCGCAGTACGAGCGCGCCTGGGGCACGATCGAGAAGATCAAGGACGAGGACGGCATCGTCACCGGCACGGTCATCGAGGTCGTCAAGGGCGGCCTCATCCTCGACATCGGGCTGCGCGGCTTCCTGCCGGCCTCGCTCGTCGAGATGCGCCGGGTCCGCGACCTGCAGCCCTACGTGGGCCGCGAGCTCGAGGCCAAGATCATCGAGCTGGACAAGAACCGCAACAACGTGGTGCTGTCCCGCCGTGCCTGGCTTGAGCAGACGCAGAGCGAGGTCCGCCAGACCTTCCTCAACACCCTGCAGAAGGGCCAGGTCCGCAAGGGCGTCGTCTCCTCGATCGTCAACTTCGGCGCGTTCGTCGACCTCGGCGGCGTCGACGGTCTGGTGCACGTCTCCGAGCTGTCCTGGAAGCACATCGACCACCCCTCCGAGGTCGTCGAGGTCGGCCAGGAGGTCACGGTCGAGGTCCTGGACGTCGACATGGAGCGCGAGCGCGTCTCCCTGTCGCTCAAGGCGACCCAGGAAGACCCGTGGCAGCAGTTCGCCCGCACCCACCAGATCGGGCAGGTCGTCCCGGGCCGGGTCACCAAGCTGGTGCCGTTCGGCGCGTTCGTCCGCGTCGAGGAGGGCATCGAGGGCCTGGTGCACATCTCCGAGCTGGCCGAGCGGCACGTGGAGATCCCCGAGCAGGTCGTCCAGGTCGGCGACGAGATCTTCGTGAAGATCATCGACATCGACCTCGACCGGCGCCGGATCAGCCTGTCGCTCAAGCAGGCCAACGAGGGCGCCGCGGGGATCGAGGAAGAGGACTTCGACCCGACCCTGTACGGCATGCCGGCCGAGTACGACGAGCAGGGGAACTACAAGTACCCCGAGGGCTTCGACGCCGACACCGGCGAGTGGCTCGAGGGCTTCGACGAGCAGCGCGAGACCTGGGAGCGGCAGTACGCCGAGGCCCGCGCCCGCTTCGACGCGCACCGCAAGCAGATCGAAGAGGCCCGCAAGGCCGAGGCGGAGGCCGGCGCCGAGCCCGCGGGCGGCGGCGGCGGTGGTGAGACCTCCTACTCCGGCGGTGGCGAGAGCGAGTCCGGCGGTGGCGCCCTCGCCACCGACGAGGCGCTCGCCGCGCTGCGGGAGAAGCTCTCCGGCGGCCAGTGAGGCCCTGACGCGCCGTCCGCGCGCGGCCGCCCAGGCGGCCCCGCGCGGCGGCCGGTGACATACTGAGCACGGCCGGAGAACGATCTTTCGGGATCGGCCTCCGGCCGTGCTTCGGTTACGCCACCATGGCTCCGAGGCCGCGCGCCGGTCCGCGGCGCCCCCCAGCATCCGCATGTCCCGAAGGTCCGCTCGTCCCCCGGGAGCACTCGTTCAATTGGCCAGCACAGACGTAGGCACCAGGACCGGCGGCCCCGCGGCGGCCGGCTCCCCGATCGTCCCGCAGGGCCCCGCGCGACTCGCGCTGATCGCCGTCACCGTCGCGGTGCTGGCGCAGACGCTGAGGTTCTCGCTGCCGCAGCTCGACCACTTCGCCGACCAGGCCGGGACCGCGGCCGCCGCCGGCGCGGTGCTCGTGGTCTACCTCGCCGGGTTCGCCGCCCCGCTGATCCGCCGCCTCGCCGGCCCGCGCGGGCTGCTGCTCGCCGGCGTGGGCGGGCTGTTCGCGGTCCGGCTGCTCGCGCAGGCCGTCGACCCGCGCACCTGGCTCGCGTTCGCCGGCACCGCCATCGGCATGATCGCCGTCGCGGCGCTGTACGAGGGCGCCCGCGGCCTGTCCGGGGTGGGGTTCGCGACGGCCACCGTCGCGGGCCTGTCCATCGACACCGCCGTGCGGATGTGCTTCGCCACCTGGGACGCGGTGTGGCGCGACGGCATCGGCCCCTGGCTGGCCTGCCTGGCGTTCGTCGGCGTCGGCGCCGCCGCGCTCTACCGCGAGCTGGCGTCCGGGCCCGTCACCGCGCCCGGCGTCTCGTGGCGGGACGCGCTCGGCGCCGCGGCGTTCGGGCCGTTCCTCGCGCTGCAGGTCCTCGTGCTCGCCAGCCCCGCGTTCGTGGCCTCGTCGGGGTGGCAGTCGCTGACCGGCGCGCACGTCGCGATCGTCATCGGGCAGGGCCTCGCGCTGGCGTTCCTCGCCTCCGGGCTCGCCGTGCGGGCGGTGCCGGGCGGCGTGTGCGTGCTCGGCGGGACCGTCCTCGGCGTCGGCGCGGGCGCCGTCGCGGGCACGTACGCGATCTCCGGTATCGAGGTCGTCCCCATCGTGATCGTCGGGCAGGTGCTGTCGGCGTGGCTGCTGGCCGTCGCGTGCCGGGCGCCGCTGCGCCGCGCGGGCACCGGCGGGCCGGTCTGGCGGGTGGACGCCGGCGCCGCGCTCGGCGGCCTGCTCATCGCCGCGATCCTCATCCCGTACCAGGTCAGCGCGGTGTCGCCGCTGCCGGTCCCGAACAACGTGCTGCCGGGCGTCGCCGGCATCGCGCTCGGTGCGCTCGCGGCGATCGCGGCCGCCCGCGGCGGCCCGCTGCCCGCCCGCGCCCCGCTGCGCGCCCTCACCGCCGGCGGCGCCGCGCTGGTGCTGCTGGCCGGCACCCTCGTGTTCACCGTCGCCGCGCCGGACGGCGAGGCCCCGGCGGCGCCCGCCGGCGGACAGGTGCGGGTGCTCAGCTACAACATCCACGACGCCGTCAACCAGGACGGGCGCCTCGACCCCGAGGGCGTCGCACGCGTCATCGAGGGCCAGCACGCCCAGGTCGTCCTGCTCCAGGAGGCCGGACGCGGGTCGCTGCTGTCGGGCACCACCGACGTCGCCGTGTGGCTGTCGCGGCGCCTCGGCATGAAGCTGGTCTGGGGGCCCGCCGCCGACGGCCAGTTCGGCAACGCGATCCTGACCTCGCTGCCGGTGCGCAGCTCCGGGACGGGCCGGATGCCGAGGGGCGACTGGTCGCAGATCCGCGGCTACGTGTGGGCGCGGCTCGCCGTCGGCGGCACCACGATGGACGTGTGGTCGACGCACCTGGAGGGCGGCGACGACCAGCGCGGCGAGCGGTCCCGGGAGATCGCGGCGCTGCTGCGGGCCTGGGGCGGCGCGCCCCGCACGCTGATCGGCGGCGACTTCAACGCCGGGGCGGGCAGCGCGGAGCTGACCGCGATGACCGACGGCACCGACCTGCGCAACACCGCGATCGGCGGCGAGCAGTACCCGACGCGGCCGGACGGCACGAGCACCGACTGGGTCTTCGGGTCCGACGGGGTGCTCGTCACCGACTACTCCGTGCCCGAGTCCGAGGCCTCCGACCACTACCCCGTCGCGGTGACCGTCCGGATCGGGCGGTGACCCGAACGCCGGCGCCGCTCGCGCTAGGTTCCTGACATGAGCGGCGAGACGGTCGTGATCGAGCGGGCGGGCCCGGCGGACGCGGGGGAGTTGATGACCGTGCAGCGGGCCGCCTACGTCACCGAGGCGCAGCTGTACGGCGACCCGTTCATCCCGCCGCTGGTGGAGTCGGCCGAGCAGCTGCGCAAGGTGCTCGCCGGTGACGCGGTGGTGCTGAAGGCGGTGCTGGGCGGCCGGCTCGTCGGCGCCGTGCGCGCCCAGTTCAACGACCGTACGTGCCTGGTGGGGCGGCTCGTCGTCGTCCCCGACCTCCAGGGGCGCGGGATCGGGCGGCGCCTGCTGACGGCGCTGGAGGGCGAGGTGGCCGGGCGCGCCGACGCGTGCGTGCTGTTCACCGGCCACCTGAGCGAGTCGAACCTGCGCCTGTACCGGAGTCTCGGCTACGCGGAGGTGCGCCGGGAGCGCGTCGCCGCTCACCTCACGCATGTGCACATGCGCAAACCCCTCGTCCCCGCCGGAACGGCCTAGCGACCGCGCCGCTAGGGTGAGTCCCGTGCTGAAAGTGGGACTCACCGGCGGTATCGGATCCGGCAAGAGCGAGGTGTCGAAGCGGCTGCGCGAGCACGGCGCGGTCGTCATCGACGCCGACATGATCGCCCGCGAGGTGGTCGAGCCGGGCACCCCGGGCCTCGCCGCCGTCGTGGCGGAGTTCGGCGAGGACGTCCTGCTGCCGTCCGGCGCCCTCGACCGGGAGAAGGTCGGCCGCGTCGTGTTCGCCGACCCCGACCGGCTCGCCGCCCTGAACGCGATCGTCCACCCGCTGGTGGGGGAGCGGATGCAGGAGCTGATGGACGCCGCCCCCGCGGACGCGGTCGTCGTCTACGACGTCCCGCTCCTGGCGGAGAACGGTCTCGCCGGCATGTACGACGAGGTCGTCGTCGTGGACGCGCCCGAGGAGGTCCAGTTGGACCGGCTCGTCGCCCGCCGCGGCATGACCGAGGAGGACGCCCGCGCCCGGATGGCCAACCAGGCGTCCCGCGAGGAGCGCCGCGCCGTCGCCACCCGCGTCATCGACAACTCCGGCTCCCTCGCCGACCTGAAGAGCCAGGTCGACGCCCTCTGGGAGGCCCTCACCCGCAGCGCCTCCTAGAACCGCCCCCTAGAACGGGGCGTCGAGGGGGAGGCGGTGGACCTCGGCGAGGTAGGCGTCGAGTTCGCCCGGCTCGAAGCGGCACATGCCCACGGCGTACCAGAACTCGGCGGTGGCGTTGCCCTCCCACTTGTAGCGGCCGTCGGGCGCCAGGGCCGCCCAGCCCTCGGCCAGGCCGAGGAGGGTGGCGCGGCGCGCCGGGGCGTCGCGGTCGGTGACGTCCCACAGGATGATGGCGCCGTCGTCGCCCGCGGTGGCGAGGAGGGAGCCGTCCGGGCTGAACGCCGCGGACCAGACGCGGCGGGTGTGGCCGGTGAGGGTGTGCAGCAGCCGCCCGTTGGACGGGTTCCACAGGCGCACCACCATGTCGTCGCCCGCGCTGGCGAGCATGGCCCCGGACGGGTGGAACGCGGCCGTCCACAGGCGTCCGGTGTGCCCGGTCAGGGTGTGCAGGAGTTCGCCCGCGGACGGGTCCCAGAGGCGGACGGTCCCGTCGTTGCCGGCGCTGGCGAGGGTCTCGCCGGACGGCGAGAACGACACCTGGTACACCCGGTCGGTGTGGCCGTGCAGCGCGGAGGCGAGTTCGCCCGTGCGGGGGCTCCAGAGGCGGACGAGGCCGTCGTCGCAGCCCGTCGCGACCAGCGCGCCGCCGGGCTGGAAGTCGATGGAGCGGACGCGGCCCCGGTGGTCGGCCAGGTTGACGATCTCGCGGCCGGTCGTCCAGTACCAGAGCCGGACGGAGTCGTCGTCGTTGGCGGTGGCGAGGACGTCCCCGGACGGGGCGAACGCCTGCGCCCAGACGTGGTCGGTCTCGACGTTCAGCTCGCGTTCGAACGTGCCCGTCCCGGCCTGCCACAGGTGGACGCCGCCGTCGTTGGTGGCGGTGGCGAGCTGGGAGTCGCGGGTGTTGAACGCGGCGGAGGTGAGGTTGTCGGCGACGCCGCGCAGCTCGCGGATCATGCGGCCCGAGCGGGGGTCCCACAGCCGGACGAGGCCGTCGTTGCCGCTGCTGGCGAGCATCCCGCCGTCCGGGCTGAACGCGACGCGGGTGACGCGGCGGCCGTGGCCGCGCAGCACCACCCGGCACTGGCCGGTCTCGGCGTCCCACAGCCGGGCCGTGCCGTCGTTGCTGCTGGTGGCGAGCTGCGAGCCGTCCGGGCGGAACGCGAACGGCCACACGGCGCCGCGGTGCCCGGCCAGTTCGAGGCGCTGCCGGCCGGTGCGCGGGTCCCACAGGCGGACGGAACCGGCGCTGTCGGCAGTGGCGAGCCTGCCGCCGTCCGGGCTGAACGTGGCCTGGTAGATGCCGCCGCCGTGGCCGGTGAGGACGCTGCGCTGCCGGCCGTCCTCCCAGATCCGGACGGACCCGTCGGTGTCGCCGGTGACGAGGAGGTCCCCCTCGGGGTGGAACGCGATGGCGTAGACGCGGCCGGTGTGGCCGAGGAGTTCCTGGCGGATCTCGCCGGTGCGGATGTCCCAGAGCCGGACGACGCCCGCCTCGTCCCCGGCGGCGAGCAGGGAGCCGTCCGGGTGGAAGACGGCGCGGAACACCGCGCCGTGGTGCCCGGCCAGCTCGCGGCGCAGCGCGCCGGTGGCGAGGTCCCAGACGCGCAGCGTGCCGCCCGCGTCGCCGGTGACCATGAGCGAGCCGGCGGGGTCGAACACGGCGGTGTAGACGGGGGCGGTGTGCCCGGCGAGCTCGTGCAGGAGCACGCCGGACACGGTGTCCCACACGCGGATCGTCCCGTCGGCGGCGCCGGCGGCGAGGAGGTCGCCGCCCGCCGGGGAGCGTCCACCGACCACCACGGGCCACACGCCCGCGGGGTGGACGGCGAAGGTGTGCGCGGTGTGCCCGGTGGCGAGGTCCCACAGCCGGACGGTTCCGTCGGCGGACCCGCTCGCCAGGAGGCGGCCCTCGGAGTCGAACGCGACCGCGTAGGCGCGGTCGGTGTGGCCCTGGAGGTTGCGCAGGGGCGTGCCCGTGACGGCGTCGCAGACGAGGACGCCGCCGTCCTCGCTGCCGACGGCCAGGACGGAGCCTCCGGGGCTGTAGGCGAGCGGCTGCGGGAGGCGGCTCGTCTGGAAGTGGAAGCCGTAGGGGACGCCCACCGCGGCCGGGGCGACCTGGATGTCGATCGGGCGGCCCGGCGCGATGGCGGCCTCGCGCAGTTCGGGGGCGGTCGCGACGCGGTCGGGGAGCACGGCGTCCACGAGGGCGGCGCGGGTCCAGCGGCTGCCGTCCACGGCGACGTCCCGCAGGTCGGCGCGGGCGAGGCGGGCCCGGGACAGGTCGGCGCCGCGCAGGTCGGCGCCGGTCAGCGTGGCCTCGTCCAGCCGCGCCCCGGCGAGGGAGGCGTCCCGCAGGACGGCGCGCGAGAGGTTCGCGCCCACCAGTTGGGCGTCGGTGAGGTCGGCGCCGGTGAGGTCGACCTCCTGGAGGTCGCGGTAGGAGAGGTCCTCGCCTTGCAGGCGGGCGCCGCGCAGGTCGGTGTGCGCGGGGGTGCGCAGCCGTGTCGTGATGCGGATCGCGTTGGCGCGGGCGATGTCGTCGGCCTCGGGGTCGGCGAGGACGCCCGCCGTCCACTCCTGGCAGGCGCGGGTGTCGGCGAGGTCGCACAGGAAGTCGACCGTGAGCTGGGTCAGGGCGCGGCGGTTCAGAGCGGCCGGGGCCTCGCCCTTGGCGAACTCGTCGGCGATGTGCCGGGCGACGAGCCATTCCATGACGGACTGGTGGATGAACCCGAACAGCCCTTCGGGCGTGCGCACGAGCAGGCTTCCGGCGCCGACGGCGTGGGTCACCTGGTGCGGCGACATCCGCCCCGCGGTGAGGCCGGTGAGGGCGTCGGCGACGTCGGCCAGCTCGGCGAGGCGCAGGAACTGCTCGTTGCCCTCCCACAGCCGCAGCGCGAGCGTGCCCACGGCCTGCCACATGTCGTCTGCCTTCATCCCGGACGGGCCGCCCGCGCCGCCGACCCGCTCCGCCTCGTACGCCAGCCAGGACGACAGGATCTCCTGGTAGAGGTCGGCGGGGCTGACGGCGCGGCGGGCCTGCGCGACCGCGCGCAGCCGCTCCTCGGGGAGGTCGGCGATGAACGACAGCATCCGGGGGTTGGACGTCAGCGCCAGCAGCTCCTCGATCCCCGCCAGCAGGCTCAGCCGCTCCTCGGCGGCGCCCTCGTCGCCGTACCGGTTCACCAGGTACGAGCGGACCTGCGTGGGCGCGAACTCCTCCAGGGAGAGGACGCGCCGGTGCGGCAGCACGCCGACCTTCTCGCCGAGGGCGGTCAGCACCTGCGCCTGGGACTTGAAGTGCTGCGTCCGGCTCGCCACCACGATCTTCGCCTTGTCCTGGGCGGCCCGCAGCAGCGTGTCGAGGTGGTCGGCGGCCCGGTCGTAGGTCATCCGCGTCACCAGCTCGTCGAACCCGTCGAAGAGCAGGACGATGCGGCCCTGGCGGAGCATGTAGTGGAACGCCTTGAGGTCGATCAGCTCCTCGCCGTGGTTGGCGAGGTGCGCGGCGACCAGGCCGTCCACCGAGTGCGCCTTGTCGAGCGCCCGCAGCTCGATGAGGATCGGGATGACGTGCGGGAGCTCCTGCGGGATGCGGCGGGCCAGCTCCCGCAGGGCGAAGGTCTTGCCGCGGCCGAAGTCGCCGAGCAGCAGCAGGAACCGCCCGTGGTCGGCGGCCAGCAGCCGCAGCATCTCGCCGACGACGTCGTCGTGGACGTCCGTGCCCGAGCGCCTCTCGCCGCCGGGGCCGCCCTCCGGAAGGAACCGGTCGAGCTCCCGGTAGCGCTGCGGGACGTACAGGGACGGCGGGTAGAGGCCGCCCGCGGACAGCCGCCGCGTCTGGGCCGCGACGTACTCCGACAGGTCGACCAGCCCCTGGAACTCGGTGAGGCTGCGCACCCGGATGCCGCGGCGCAGCGCGTCGTCGCGCACGGACCGCGCCGGGGCCGGCCCCAGGTACACGAGTTCGGACCCGTGGTCGGTTCCGTCGGCGTGCACGTGCCGGACGAACGCGTCCACGTCCGCCTCGGTCACCTGCCCCACGTGGGCGCCGATCCGGTACTGGCGGACGAAGCCGTCCTCCAGGTGGGTGAGCAGCAGGTGCGGCGGGTCGGACCGGCCGTCCTCGCGCGCGGGCGGGACGACGCGCCGGATGGTGGCGCGCTCGAACCGCGTCTCGCACGCCTCCGTCAGCCGGTCGAGCAGGCGCGCCGTGGGGTCGGGGACGGGGTCGGCGCCGCCGTCGGCCCCGGGGCCGAGTTCCGGGGAGGGAGGGGCGGGAGGGGTCTGCGCGCGCGGCGGCGGGAACGTTCCGCTCACGGCCGTCCAGGACCGTTCGAGGCGTTCCGGGCCGCGCCTCCCGGCCTCCTCGGGGATCCAGCGCTCCAGCCCTTCCGGGTGCACGACGACGAGCTGGTGCCGGCCCGGGCCGAGCGCCGGGACGGACGGGACGCCGCCGCCCGCCAGCAGGGGGACGGTGCCGTACTCCGACTCCGTCCCCTGGAAGAACAGGTTGACGTGGGAGGCGAGGAGCGTCTCCACCGTCTCGGGGTCGCGGAGCACGCCCGGCTCCCCGGCGACGGGCGTGTGCTCGATCGCGCCGAGGCGCAGCCAGCCCTCGCCCTCGAAGTGCCGCAGCCGCTCGTTGAACCAGGCGGCCTGCGCCTGCCCGACGCGCCCGTACCGGTCCTCCTCGCGGTGCGTCTGCGGCAGGGTCGAGTTGAGCCCGGCCACCACGACCTTCAGATCGGGGACGGGGAACAGCGTCCACGGCTGGGCGCTGTCGAAGATGAGCGCGTCGATGCCCTGGTAGAACTCCTTGAACAGGCCCGCGTAGTGCCGCCACTTCGGCCAGTACGGCGGCTGGGGCTCGATGTCGTCGGCCTCGCAGCTGGAGAAGTACGCCTGGCACGCCGCCCGGGTGACGTCGTGCGTGCCCGGCACCACCACGACGCGCTGCGCCTCCAGGCCCAGCAGCGCGCGCAGGCTCGTGAGGAACGACAGCGCCTCGGCGAACTCCTTGCGGCTGCCTGAGTGGGTGATGTTGCCGGTGACCACCAGCAGGTCGGGCCGCGGCACTCCGGAGTCGGCGAGCCGGGTGACATCGCTCCAGATCCGGTCCTGCAGCTCGGTGGCGGTCGTCGGCTCCCCGGGCTCGGCGAGCGTCCGCCCGAACCGGGGGCCGGAGACGTGCAGGACGGTCAGCCGCTCGCGCGGCTCCTGCGCGGTGTCGGCGGCCGGGAACGCCGGCGCGGCGACGGGCGCGCGCCGGGGGGGCCGCTCCCCGGCGGGCTCGGGCCGCCGCTCCCCGCCCGCAGGCCCGTCAGCCTCCTCCAGACGGCCCACGAGGGGCTCCCGGCCACCGGGAAGCGGCCCGGGGCGGTTCGGGGCCCCTCCGGGGAACCCAGGGCCGTTCAGGGGGCGCGCGTGGCCGGCGAGGGCCTCCTGGATGCGCCGCATCAGCAGCCGCCGCGCCTCGTCCGGGTCGTCGACCCCCACCAGGTCCACGTAGGTGATGGTGGAGAGGAGCCCGTCGATCGGGCAGTCCTCGATGCGGACCGTGACCAGCTTGCGCGCCGGGTCGTCCGGGTCGGCCCGCAGCGCCGCCATCCACTCCAGCCGCCCGTACCGGGAGCGCAGGTAGTTGCGCGACAGCACCGCCACCACGACCTTCGCCTCCGACAGGCCCCGGTCCATGTAGTCGATGAAGTTGGTCCCGGGGACGAAGTCCCACGCCTGCATCATCGTGCGGTGCCCCGCGGCCTCCAGTTGCCAGGCGATCCAGGACGCCCACCGTTCGTCGGCCGGGGAGTAGCTGATGAAGAAGTCGGTCGGGCGCTCCTGGGGGTGGCCGGGGGTCGTCATGGCGCCAGTATCGCCTGTGGAATCATGACGCGCGTGCCGCCCGCCCCGATCGAGGCCCTGCGCCGCGCCCTCGGCTCCCTGGGCGTCCTCGACTGGATCCGCATCGCCGTGCTGGCCCTCGGCCTGGTGTTCGTCGCGACCGGCCTGCTGCCCGCCGACACGGCCCGCTCCAGCGTCGGACGGATCGCGCCCCTGCTGCTCTTCCTGTTCAGCGTCATCATCCTGGCGGAGCTGACCAAGGAGGCGGGGGTCTTCGACGCGATCGCGCAGCGGATGGCCCAAGCCGGACGCGGCAACTATCTCGCGCTGTTCCTGCTGTGCGTGGCGTTCGCGTCGCTCACCACCGTCTTCCTCAACCTGGACACCACCGCAGTGCTGCTGACCCCGGTCATGCTGGCGCTGGCGGCGCGCGCGCGGATCGCGACCCTGCCGCTCGCGATGACGACGGTGTGGCTGGCCAACACCGCGAGCCTGCTGCTCCCGGTGTCCAACCTCACCAACCTGCTCGCCGCCGACCGCGTGGCGCTGGAGACGCGCGCGTTCGCGGCGCGCATGTGGGCACCGCAACTGGCGGTCCTGGCCGTGACGATGGCGCTGCTGTGGGCGTTCTACTGGCGGCGGCGGATGCGCGGCGAGGAGACCTACGACCCGCCCGAGCCGGTGCCCGTCCGCGACCCGGTGCTGTTCTCCGCCACCGGCGCGGCGTGCCTGCTGTTCATCGGGGCGATCCTCGCGGGCGTGCACACCGGGATCCAGCTGGGCGTCGCCGCCACGGTCGCCGCCGCCGTGGCCGTGGCCGCCTTCGCCGTGCGCGACCGGTCGGTGCTGCGCCCCGTGCTCATCCCCTGGCAGCTCATGGTGTTCGTCACCGGGCTGTTCCTCGTCGTCCCCACCCTGGAGCGGTTCGGGCTGGACGACGCCATGCGCGGCCTGATCGGCGGCGACGGCGGCACGGCCGGGGCCTTCCGGGCGGCGTTCTCGGGGGCGGGCCTGTCGAACGTCCTCAACAACCTGCCCGCCTACGTGGCGGGGGAGTCGGCCGTGCCCCCCTCCAACAGGGACCAGTTGCTCTCCCTGCTCATCGGGACGAACGTGGGGCCCGTCATCACGCCCTGGGGGTCGCTGGCCACGCTGCTGTGGTTCGAGTGGTGCCGGCGGTGGGACGTCCGCGTGCCGATGCGCACGTTCGTCCTGGCGGGGACGGTCTTGGCCGTGGCGGGTTCCGCCGCCGCCGTGGGCGTCCTCCTGCTGACCCGCTGACCCGGTCGCCCGGCAGGCGAAAGCGGGGCCCGTCCTACGGGTCGATCTTCGCCGTGGTCTCCAGGAGGCGGTCGAGCAGTTCCGGACGCGCCGCGACGAACCCCAGCTCGGACGCCGGGCGGTCGATGCCCAGCTCGTAGGGCGCGCCGTCCAGGCGGCGCAGCTCCGCGCCCGCCTCGGCGGCCACCAGCGCCCCGGCGGGCAGGTCCACGATCTCGGGCAGGTAGCCGACGATGCCGTCGATGTCGCCGCGCGCCAGCATCGTCCACGCCACCAGCGGCGCCCACAGCTGCAGCATGCGCGCGCAGCGCAGCTCCAGGGCCGAGCGCATGGCGAACGCCACCGGATCGCCCGCACCGACCTTGTGGCCCTGCGTCCAGGCCAGCAGCGGGTTCTTCTCCCGCCCCGGCCGGGGCCGGTCGGCCAGCGCCAGGGGCTTCCCGTCCGGGCCCAGCGTGCCCCTGCCGCGCACCGCCGACCACGTCCGGCCGCTCACCGGGTCGTGGACGACGCCCAAGACCGGCTCGGCGCGCGCGCACAGCGCCAGCCCGACCGCGTACACCGGCATGCCGATCGCCACGTTGTTGGTGCCGTCCAGCGGATCGACGAGCCACACCATGTCCTCGCCGGGCGCGCCGTCGAGGATCCCGGACTCCTCGGCGATGATCCGGTGCCCCGGGTACGCGGCCCGGAGCCGCCCGACGATCAGGTCCTCGGCGGCGGTGTCCAACTCCGTCACCACGTCCCCGCCGTCGCCCTTCGGCCGCACCCCCAGGGGGCCGTCCACGCGGGCGCTGAGCAGCGCGCCCGCTGCCTCCGCGGCCTCCACGGCCACGCGGCGCGCCTCGGAGAGGTCGACCGGAAGGGCCGCTGACGGGGTCGTGGGTCTCATCGGGCCTCTCCAGTCGGATCCGGCGGCCGGCTACCGGCGCGGCGAGCAGTGGGCGGCGGCGATCCTGCGGGCCGAGCGCCGCAGGGCCCGCACAGTGTCGGCGTGGTCGGAACGCGACCGGCGCACCTTGTGGCTGGGGACGTCCAGGGGGCCGAGCGACAGGTCGCCTCCGCCCGGCGTCTGGCGGCCCAGGGCCACCGTGGCGGCGTCCCGCCCGTCCTCTATCAGCGTGCTGTGGAAGACGCCCGCGGGCAGAGTGTAGGACTCGCCTGTCCGGTGCGTGGTGGACTTGGCGGGGGCGCAGTTGACGGCGCGCCCGGTCGCCCTCAGCTCGTCGAGGTCGCCTTGGCTCACCACCTCGAAGACCTGTTGCGTCCCGGTGGCGGAGGCCTCGCTGACCTCCATCCGCACGTTCCGGACCGTCCCGTACAGGACGAAGCTGAGCAGGTCCCAGCTGTGGCAGTGCACCGGCGACGTGGTGGACGGCGCCGGGAGCACCTCCGGCGTCCAGATGTGGAGGCACACCCCGAGGTCGCCGCTGCGCTCCAGGGGGAGGCACAGGAAGCCCAGGGGGTGCCGCACGGCCGGGAGGGTCGAGCGGCCCGCCGCGACGTCCTCCAGGACGCCGTCGAGGACGCGCCCCGCCCATGCCGGAAGCGTCCGCGCCGCGGTACCGGCGTGGATCTCCTCGCGGATCTCCTCGTACCTCACTCCGGCGGCCTCACCCTTCACCGAGACGCCTTCCCGGGCGCCTTGCGGCCCGTCGCCCGCGCCTTGCCCGGCCTCTCCAGGCCCGGTCACTCGTACGGGTCCTTGGGCCGCAGGGCCTTACGTATGATCTCTATGACATCGCGGTCGGCATAGCCCTGCGCGAGGTCGATTCCGATGACCTCGAAGAGCTTGCGGACTTCCTCCACGGTCGGCTCGTCGTCCAGGGGCGCGAGCCTGGCCTGCTCGACCGGGACGCGGCGCGCCTGGTCGAGGCTGGTCTGCAGCTCCGCGCTCACCCAGCTGTAGTAGAACTTCGCGTTGTCGATCACCAGGGCCTCGCCGCGCGGGTCGTCGCGGGTGACCACGACGCGGGACGAGGCGAGGTCGTACCGCAGCGTCGTCATCGTCTGCGCGAGGCCGATGTCGATGTCGAGCATCGCGAACCGCTGCTTGTGCCAGCACGCCGCCAGGATCGTGGCGTAGGCCTCCTTGCGGGTGCGCTCCAGCGTCCAGGGCTCGCCCGTGGCGTCCGGGCCGTCCGACACCGAGCGGCGGTGGCGCGCGTACGCCTCGCACACCTCCACGTTCGTGGGGTCGAGGATCTCCAGGCGGAACAGCAGCGTCCGCCGCTCCCTGCGCGCGGCAGCCACGCACTCGGGCAGCGTGCGCGCGCGGATGTAGGTGCCCGTGCCGCCCTTGAAGAACCACCGGTCGGTGTCGCGGCGGGCGTCCGCGAGGACCTGCGCCACCTGCGCCCCGCTGATGACCCGGACGACCGTCGTCTCGTCCAGCGCGCGCTTGGTGTCGGACAGGACGCTCTCGAACCCCTCGATATGGGTCAGCTTGGCGTCGAGCTCGCCGAGCGTGGCCGACGAGGCGCGCAGCGTGTCGCGCACCTCCGCCTCGACCGGGAGGCGCCGCCCGCGGTCGCGCAGCACCGACGTCGCCAGCAGGCCGATCACGGCGAGGATCCCGCTGTTGGTGATCTCGGTCTCGTTCGGCAGGTTCACCCCGAGGCCGAGGACCGCGACGACGATCGCCAGCACCAGCGCGATCACAGCGTCGGCGTTCTTCCCGAACCAGTTGGCGAATCGGGCCATTGTGCGGTTTCCCCGTCCTAGTCGGCGCCGGGGGTGCTCGGGAGGCGTCTGAGGGTCGCGTCCCCTGGAACGACACGGCCGGCGCGGTCATCGTAACCACAGCGTCCGTCCGCCGGAAAAGCCCCGCAGGTAGGGGGTTCGCTCACCTGTGCGACGATGTGCCCTTCCGGTCGCTATAGGCTCGTCGCCATGCGCGTGCGGGGCTGGTGGACGGGGGCGGCGGGGGCATGGCCCACCCGGCGTTCCCGTGCCTTCGACATCGCGCTCGCCGTGACGCTGGCGGTGGCCGACGGCCTCTTCCTGTGGTTCGCGGAGCAGAAGTTCTGGCTCCCGCCCCCCGTCGTGTCCGTCAGCAGCGTCGTGCTCGGGCTGGCCCTGATCGTGCGGCGCTCCCATCCGGTGGGGCTGGCCGTGTTCGCGGTGGTGTTCGGCACCGTCACCGGCGCGGGGGCGTTCGGCACCCTCGTGATCCTGTACTCGCTCGCCGCCTACACCGCCTCCCGCCGCACCGTGGTGGTCATCGCGGTCGCCGGATACGTCGCCAACCTGGTCCTGCCCGGCCCGACGGCGGCGACGGAGTCCTTCCTCGCGCAGGCGATCTTCGGGATCGCGTTCGTCGGGGTCCCCGTCCTGCTCGGCCTCTACATGGGCGCGCGCAAGCAGCTCCTCGCCTCCCTCCAGGAGCGCGCCGCGAGGCTCGAACGCGAACAGCACCTGCTCGCGGAGCGCGCGCGGGGGGAGGAGCGCACCCGCATCGCACGGGAGATGCACGACGTGGTCGCCAACCGCATCAGCGTGATGGTCGTCCACGCGGGCGCGCTGAAGGCGATCGCGGTCCGCGATCCCGAACGGGCCGCCGAGACCGCCGCCGTCATCGGAGACATGGGGCGGCAGGCCCTGGAGGAGCTCCGCCACGTCGTCGGCGTGCTCAGGCAGGGGGAGGAGGCCCTCCCGCAGCAGGCGGTGACGCTCGCCCACCTCCGCGAGCTGGTCGGCCAGTCCGGCGCCGCGGGCCTGCGCGTGGACCTGAAGGTCCGCGGGGAGGAGCGCCCCATGCCGCCCGCCGTCGGGCGGACGGTCTACCGGCTCGTGCAGGAGGCCCTCACCAACGTCCACAAGCACGCCGGCGCCGCCGACACCCGCGTGGACCTCGGCCTCCTCCCGGAGGCGATCGAGGTGGAGATCGCCAACGAGCCGCCCACCGCCGGGCCCGAGCACCGGCTCCCCTCCGGGGGCAACGGCCTGATCGGGCTGCGCGAGCGCGTCACCGCCCTCGGCGGCAGCTTCGACGCCGGCCCCCGCGGCGGCGGCTACGCCGTCCGGGCCAGGCTCCCGCTCCCCGCCTCCTGAGCTCCGGGCCGCGCCCGCTCGGCCGCGGAATGTCGGAGCCCCTGCATACAGTTGGGAGAGCAGGGGAGTACGCCGGATCCAGGGGAGTGCCGATGCGCCCAGTCACGGACCTGCGGCGCCGCGTGGCGCCGTTCGAGGTCGTCACCGAGATGACGCCGTCGGGCGACCAGCCGACGGCGATCGCCGACCTCGCCGCCCGCGTCGAGCGCGGCGAGAAGGACGCGGTGCTGCTCGGCGCGACCGGCACCGGCAAGACCGCCACGATCGCCTGGCTGGTGGAGAAGCTGCAGCGGCCCGTCCTCGTCATGCAGCCGAACAAGACCCTCGCCGCCCAGTTCGCCAACGAGCTGCGCGAGATGCTGCCGAACAACGCCGTCGAGTACTTCGTGTCTTACTACGACTACTACCAGCCCGAGGCGTACATCCCGCAGACCGACACCTACATCGAGAAGGACTCCTCGATCAACGACGAGGTCGACCGGCTGCGGCACTCGGCGACCAACTCGCTGCTCACCCGCCGCGACACCGTCGTCGTCGCGTCGGTGTCCTGCATCTACGGCCTCGGCACCCCGCAGGAGTACGTCGACCGGATGGTCCGGCTCAGCGTCGGCCAGGAGATCGACCGCGACGACCTGCTCCGGCAGCTCGTCGGCATGCAGTACACCCGCAACGACCTCGCCTTCACCCGCGGCACGTTCCGCGTCCGCGGCGACACCGTCGAGATCATCCCGCAGTACGAGGAGCTCGCCGTCCGGATCGAGATGTTCGGCGACGAGATCGAGAAGCTCGCCACCCTGCACCCGCTCACCGGCGAGCTGATCACCGAGGACGACGAGCTGTACGTCTTCCCCGCCTCCCACTACGTCGCCGGCCCCGAGCGCATGGAGCGGGCCATCCGCGACATCGAGGCCGAGCTGGAGGAGACCCTCGCCGTGATGGAGCGGCAGGGCAAGATGCTGGAGGCGCAGCGGCTGCGCATGCGCACCACCTACGACATCGAGATGATGCGGCAGGTCGGCACCTGCTCCGGCATCGAGAACTACTCCCGCCACATCGACGGCCGCGGCCCCGGCACGGCCCCCAACACCCTCCTGGACTACTTCCCCGAGGACTTCCTCCTCGTCGTCGACGAGTCCCACCAGACCGTCCCGCAGATCGGCGCCATGTACGAGGGCGACGCGTCCCGCAAGCGGATGCTGGTCGAGCACGGGTTCCGGCTCCCCTCCGCCATGGACAACCGGCCGCTGAAGTGGGAGGAGTTCCTCGACCGGATCGGCCAGACCGTCTACCTGTCCGCGACGCCGGGGCCCTACGAGATGAACCGCGTCAAGGGCGACGTCGTCGAGCAGGTCATCCGCCCCACCGGCCTGATCGACCCGGAGATCGTCGTCAAGCCGACCAAGGGCCAGATCGACGACCTCATCCACGAGATCCGCGAGCGCACCGAGCGCGACGAGCGCGTCCTCGTCACCACCCTCACCAAGAAGATGGCCGAGGACCTCACCGACTACCTGCTCGAACTCGGCATCCAGGTCCGCTACCTGCACAGCGAGGTCGACACGCTGCGCCGCATCGAGCTGCTGCGCGAGCTGCGCGCCGGCGAGTTCGACGTGCTCGTCGGCATCAACCTCCTCCGCGAGGGCCTCGACCTGCCCGAGGTCTCCCTCGTGGCGATCCTGGACGCCGACAAGGAGGGCTTCCTGCGCTCCGAGACGTCCCTCATCCAGACGATCGGCCGCGCCGCCCGCAACGTGTCGGGCCAGGTGCACATGTACGCCGACACCGTCACCCCGTCCATGGAGCGGGCGATCGACGAGACGAACCGGCGCCGCGCCAAGCAGCGGGCCTACAACGAGGAGCACGGCATCGAGCCGCGGGCGCTGCGCAAGCGCATCGCCGACATCCTCGACTCCCTCGTCCGCGAGGACGCCGACACCGAGACCCTCATCGGCGGCGCCGGGCGCCAGCAGAGCCGCGGCAAGGCGCCCGTGCCGGGCCTCGCGTCCCGCACCAGGGAGGTCGGCCGGCACGCCGCCGACCTGGTCGGCGAGCGCCCGCGCGAGGAGCTGGAGGGCCTCATCGAGCAGATGACCGAGCAGATGCACCAGGCCGCCACCGACCTGCAGTTCGAGCTCGCCGCCCGGCTCCGCGACGAGATCAAGGAGCTCAAGCGCGAGCTGCGCGACATGAAGGAGGCCGGCGTCAGCTGACGCCCGGGGCCGTCACGCGAAGGCCAGCACGACCCGGTCCTCGACCGGGCGGTAGCCGAGCCGCCGGTAGACGCCGTTGCTGGTCGGGTTGGCGAGGTCGGTGAACAGCACGACCTCGGCGGCGCCCGCCTCCTGGGCGGCGCGGGTCACCGCGGCGGTCACCGCGGCCCCGTAGCCGCGGCGGCGGTGCTCGGCGGGGGTGTACACGGGCGCCACCCGCGCCGCCCCCGCGACCGCCGGCGTCCGTCCCGCCATCGCCACCGGGCGGCCGCCGGCCTCCCACAGCGTGACGCCGCCCTCCGCGAGCCGACCCTCGATCACCGCCGGGTTCGGATCCCCGTGGCCGCCGGCGTCCCGGTGGAACGCCGCGAACCAGTCGCGCACGAGGTCCCGGTCCCCGCCGTCCGCGACCCGCGCGGCCCCCTCCGGCGGCGGGTCCGGCATGTCGAGCCCCGCCAGCCGGTGGAGCCGCTGCCGCAGCTCGACCCGGGCCCGCGCCCCGGTGCGGCGGGTCCACGCCTCCGCGAACACCTCGGCGAGGTCCGGAGCCCCGTTGACGCCCTGGAGCCTCGCGTCCCGTCCGGCCAGCGCTTCGGCCAGCTCCGGGACGGCCGGTTCCGGCATCGCGCTGAGCAGGACCGGGTACGCCCCGGTCCACATGAACGTGCCCGCGACGCCGCCGCCGTCCGACAACCAGCCGAAAAGCGCCGTCCGGTAGAGGCCGGACCCCTGCCGCCGGATGGCCTCGGCCACGGTCAGCGGCACCGTGTTGGCGACGGGATCGGCGCGCAGGAACCCTCCCGCCCGCGCGAGGAACTCATGGACATCACCGGTCAGATTCCACGCCATGCCCCAGCATGCCCACGCCCGTGCCGGGGACGCAGCCCGTTTTTCCACCGAGCCGCACCAGGGTCGGGTGCGGAGGACCGCTTCCTCAGCGGCGGCGATCTGGGGAGGGGGCTGTTGGCGCCTTGGCCGGGGGCGCGGGGCGGGCATTCCGGACGTTGCCGGAGGAGGGGGCGCTAGCGTGGCGGGCATGGCGGACATGGCGGCTGATCGGATGCTGGGGTGCCTGTTCGGCGGGGCGGTCGGCGACGCCCTCGGACGGCCCGTCGAGGGGATGTCGCTCGCCGAGATCCGCGCGGCGTACGGGCCCGCGGGCGTGACGGGCCTGCCGAGGCGCGCGGAGATCGGGGAGGCGACGCAGCTGAGCCTGGTCACCGCGCAGGCGGGCGTCCAGGCGTCGATCCGGGCCCGGGCGCGGGGGATCGGCGGCGCGTACTTCGGGCTGGTGCAGGCGAACTACATCGAGTGGCTGCGCGTCCAGGGCGAGCCGATGCCCGAGCAGCACCTGAACACGGGCGGCCCGGCGCAGCGCGACCCCGCGGTGACGGCACCGCGCGGCGCGGGCCGCACGACGCTCGCCGCGCTGCGCATGGCGGCGGCGCGCGGCAAGCCGGGCCACCCGCTCGGCAGGGTGGACGAACCCGTCAACGACTCCAAGGGCTGCGCCGGGACGGTCCGCGCCGCGCCGTGCGGCTTCGGATACCCGGACCCCGGGGCCGTCTTCACCCGGGGGCAGGGCGTCGCGGCCCTCACCCACGGACACCCGTCCGGCCACCTGCCCGCGGGCACGCTCGCCGTCGCGGTGTCGGCGCTCGTCAACGGCGCCACCCTCGTCGACGCCCTGGGGGGCGCCATGGCGGAACTGCGCAAGCACGCCGGGCACGAGGAGACGGCCGCCGCGCTGGAGGAGGCGCTGGAACTGCCGCGCGGCGGCCCGGCGTTCCAGGCGCCCGAGCGGCTGGAGAGCCTCGGGCGCGGCTTCACCGGCCCCGAGGCCCTCGCCATCGCCGTGCACGCCGCGCTGGTCGCGGAGGCCGTCGGCGGGTACCCGCTGGAGATCGTCCCGCGCGGGCTGCTGCTCGCCGTCAACCACTCCGGCGACAGCGACTCCACCGGCGCGATCTGCGGGAACCTCCTCGGCGCCCGGTACGGGGCCCGGGCCGTCCCCGAGCACTGGCGCGCCGGCGTCGAGGCCGCCGGGATCATCACCGCGCTCGCCGAGGGCAGCGCCGTGGAGTTCGGCGCGCGGCCGCCCGCCGACTCCTACGGCGAGCCTCCGATGGACTGGCACATGCGCTTCTACTCCTGAGCCGGGCCGTCGGTTAATCGGGCGACGGGCGCGGGGGCGGCGCTTACGATCGCGTCATGGTGCATGAGGTCCGGACGGCGCGGGACGAGGACCTGCCGGGGCTGGCGGCGATCGAGGACTCGGGCGACGCGATGTTCGGCGAGATCGGGATCGTGTTCCCGCCCGGTCCGACGGTGATCGAGCAGGTGGCCGGCAGGGGTGCCGAGATCGTGGTGGCCGGCGACCCGCCGGTCGGGTTCGCGGCCGTCGAGGAGGTCGACGGCGCCGCGCACCTGGAGCAGATCTCGGTGCGGGGCGACCTGACGGGGCGGGGGATCGGCGTCCTGCTGCTGGAGGAGGTCAAGGCGCGGGCCGCCGCGGCCGGGGCGCCCGGGGTCAGCCTGCTGACGTTCCGGGACGTCCCGTGGAACGGCCCCTGGTACGCCCGGCACGGGTTCGCGGAGCTGCCGGAGGAGCGGTGGGGCCCCGGGATCAGGACCTACTGGGACGCCGAGATCAAGGCGGGCCTGCACGAGCTGGGGCCGCGGCTCGTCATGTGGGCGCCGCTGGGGCGGTCCAGTTAAAGATCTACAATGTAAAGGCGGGAACCCGGGACGACCGGGAGACGTCTGGCCCATGGGCGTCCGCGCCATGGACGCCGGGTTCGTCGACGGAGGAGGACGATGATCAGCCCGGTCGCGTGGGTGCGGGGCCGTCTCGGCGAGCGGGGAACGGCGCTCGCCTGCCTGGTGCTGCTGCTGGCGCTGGGGGTCGTCCCGCTGGTGGCGCTGCCGGCGGCGCGGTGCGAGGTCTTCGGCAAGGGGTGCCGGACGCCCGATCCCGAGACGCGGGCGGACCCGGTCGCGGCCACCCGGACGCCCACCCCGGTCGAGGTGGCCACGCGGGGCGCCTACGTCGCGCTGGGGGACTCCTACTCGGCGGGCGTCGGGGCGGAGGCGACCGTGGCCGACCAGAACCCCCTCGAACGGTGCCACCGGACGTCCAAGGCCTACTACCACGAGGTCTCGCGGGCGTTCCGCTTCGCGAAGGGCACCGCGTTCTGGGCGTGCTCCGGCGCCACCACCGACGACGTCCTGGACGGTCGAGGCGGCGAGCCCCCGCAGATCGACCGCATCGGGCGGGACACCAGCCTGGTCACCCTCAGCATCGGCGGCAACGACGTCGGGTTCTCCCGGGTGCTCGCCGGCTGCGTCGTCAAGCTGCCGTGGGGGAGGGGCTGCACCTCGCAGGGCGAGGAGATCGCCCGCCGCCTCTCCGAGCTCCGGCAGGACCTGCCCGCCCTGCTGACCAGGATCACCGCGCGGGCGCCGTACGCGCGGGTGGTCGTGATGTCCTACCCGAAGGCGTTCTCCGAGATCAGCGGCGTGGACGGGGACAACATCACCGTGCCCGACCAGCGCTGGCTGAACGCGCGGGCCTACGAGCTGGGCGGGGTGATCCGGCAGTCGGTGATGGAGGCCGACGCGCGGAAGGCGGCCGGGCGCAAGCACGGCAGCGTCGAGTTCGTGGACGCCTACAGCGCGTTCGCCGGCCACGAGGTCGGCAGCCGCGACGCCTACATGAACGGCCTGACGCTGAACCTCGCGGCGCTGGAGGCGGAGCCGCGCAGCTACCATCCGACGGTCGCCGGGCAGCAGGCGCTCGCCCGGCTCTTCGTCGACCAGATCAAGAAGGGCCCGGGGCGCCCGCTCTCCTGACCGCCGCCGCGCGTCCCGGTGGCCCATTTTTCCCCGCCGGCCGGTGAGGGCCGCCCCCGAGCAGGGCACGACTGTCCAAGGGGTTTTGCGATGCCCATCACGATCGCGCTCGCCGGGGACACGATGCTGGGACGCGGCGTGGCGGAGGAGATCGCCGCGTCCGGCCCGCACGGCCTGTTCTCCGAGGGGGTGCGCGAGGTCTTCCGCGAGGCCGACCTCGCCCTGGTGAACCTGGAATGCTGCGTGTCCGACCGCGGGCGGCGCTGGGAGTCGCCCGGCAAGCCCTTCCACTTCCGCGCCCCGCCCGCGGCGGCCGAGGCCCTCGCCGACCTCGGCGTCGACTGCGTGACGCTCGCGAACAACCACGCCCTGGACTACGGACCCGACGCGCTGGCGGACACGCTCGACATCCTCCGGCGGGCGGGCATCCGGACGGTCGGCGCGGGCGAGAGCCTTGGGCGGGCGCGGGAGCCCGCCGTCGTGGAGGCCGGGGGAGTGCGGGTCGCGGTCCTCGGCGTCACCGACCACCCGGCCGACTTCGCCGCGGCCGCCGACCGCCCGGGCGTCGCCCTCGCCGATCTGGAGGGCGGCGTCCCCGCCTTCCTGCTGGAGGAGATCCGGCGGCTCCGCGACGGGCACGACGCCGTGCTGGTCATGCCGCACTGGGGCCCGAACATGATCCCGGCGCCGCTGCCCTACGTGCGGCGCGCGGCGGAGAGCCTGGTGGACGCCGGCGCGACGCTCGTCGCCGGGAGCTCCGCGCACGTCTTCCACGCCGTGGTGCGGCCGGTCCTGTTCGACATGGGCGACTTCATCGACGACTACGCGGTGGACCCCCTGCTGCGCAACGACCTCGGCCTGCTGTTCCTGGTCACGCTGGACGCCGCCGGGCCGTCCCGGATCGAGGCGGTGCCGATCCGGCTCGACTTCTGCCGCACCCGCCTGGCCGACGGCGCCGACCGCGCCTGGATCGCGGACCGGTTCACCGCGGCCTGCGCCGCCTTCGACACGCCGGTGGCCGTCCGCGACGGCCGACTCGTCGTCGAACGGCCGTAGCGGCCCGGGCGGCGGTCAGGGCAGCGCGGGCGCGACGACGCCGGCCACCATCCTGCGCACGGCCTCGTCGTCCGGCGGCGCGGCGGTCCGGTCGGCGAACAGCAGGTGGGCCGCGCCGATGAGGGTGGGGGCGAGCAGGTCGACCTCGGCGTCCGCCGCGAGGCGGCCGAGATCGCGCTCGGCGGCGAGGTAGGAGGCGATCATCTCCACGGCCTCCGTCAGCACCGGGACGCCCGCCGGCCAGGTCCGCCGCAGCCGGGCGCGCAGCTCGTCCCGGAAGGTGACGAGGGGGACGACCGCGACGGCGACCGATTCGAACACGGCCCTGAGCGCGGCGGTGAGGTTGCCGACGACGGTGCCGGTGCCGGCGGCGTCGCGCAGGGCGGCGGCCTCGGCGTCCATCCTGTGGACGCGGTCCAGCACGAACTCGGCGAGGAAGGCGTCGAAGTCGTCGAAGTGCCGGTGCAGGACGCCCTTGGCGCACCCGGCCTCCGCGGTGACGGCCCGGCTGGTCAGCGCGCTCGCCCCCTCCCGGAGCAGGACGCGCTCGGCGGCGTCGAACAGCTGCCTGCGCACGTCGCGCATGGCGATCCCTGTCGGCACGGCGGACTCTCCTTGACGAGTGGGCATGCGCCCACTAAGAATGGGCGCATGCCCACTATATCGGCCGCCCCTTCCCCCGAGCCGCATCGCGCCCGCGAGGTGGCGGAGTCCTTCGGCACGGACCCCGAGCGCTACGACCGCGCCCGTCCCCGCTATCCCGACGCCCTCGTGGAGCGGATCGCCGCGGCCTGTCCCGGCCCCGACGTCCTCGACGTCGGCTGCGGCACCGGCATCGAGGCCCGGCAGTTCCAGGCGGCCGGCTGCACGGTGCTCGGCGTCGAGCCCGACGCGCGGATGGCCGCCTTCGCCCGGCGCGGCGGGCTGGACGTCGAGGTCGCGACGTTCGAGGCGTGGGACCCGGCGGGCCGGGACTTCGACGCCGTGATCGCCGGGACGGCCTGGCACTGGGTGGACCCGGTCGCCGGCGCGGCCAAGGCGGCGCGAGTGCTGCGGCCGGGCGGCCGGCTGGCGGCGTTCTGGCACGTGTTCCAGCTCCCGCCGAGCGTGGCGGACGCCTTCGCCGCCGTCTACCGGCGGGTCGTGCCCGACTCCCCGTTCCACCTCCAGGCGGACAAGCCGGCCATGGAGATCTACCAGGCGATGTTCGCCAAGGCCGCCGACGGGATCACGGCCGCCGGCGGCTTCGGCGAGCCGGAGCAGTGGCGGTTCGACTGGGAGCAGGCCTACACCCGCGACGAGTGGCTGGACCAGATGCCCACCCACGGCACGCTCACGAGGCTCCCGGACGCCGAGCGGGCGGCGGTGCTGGAAGGCGTCGGCGAGGCCATCGACGCCATGGGCGGGAGCTTCACCATGCCCTACGCCACCATGGCCGTCACCGCGTCGAAGGCCGCCGGCCCCGCCTGACGCCCGGTCAGGCCCGCGGGGCCGGGTCCACGCGGCGCCGGGTGTCGATGCCCGAGGCGTTGCGCGGGTCCCGGCCCGGCAGGTGCACCTCGTATCCGGTCGCGTCCGCGCGGTAGAGGCGCAGCGGGGCGTCGCCGCTGAGCTCGTCCGGCCGGAAGGCCACGGCACCCGGATCGACCTTGGGGAACGCCTCGGCGCAGCGCTCCGGCAGTTCCTCGTCCGGCACGAGGGAGGCCGCGGCGTCGATGTAGACGGCGCTGCCCTGCCCGATCTCCATCGACGAGTCGTAGATGACGATGGCGACCTCCGGACGTGCGGCGATGTTGGCCGAGTGCCGCGCCTCCGGAGAGGAGACCCAGTAGAACGTCCGGTAGCCGGCGTGCGTGAAGTACACCGGCGACAGGCGTGGCCGGTGGTCGGCTTCGCTCGTTCCCAGGGTCATGTAGCGGTTCCCGTCGATGACGGTCCGCGCCAGCGCGTCCAGATCCTCTGGCAGGCTCATGGCAGGAGTGTGGCCGACGGGTACGACATCGCGGCGGCGGGCGCAGCCCCGGACGGCATGATCTGGATCTTTCGCGCTCCATCGTTTATCGTCGATGGACGATGGATATCGAGAAGGGGCCGCTGGACCGGTCCACCGCCGCCGAGTACGCCTCCTGGTTCAGGGCGCTGGCCGATCCCACCCGGATCCAGATCGTCTCGCTGCTGGCGCGCCAGGGCCGCCCGATGGCCGTCGGCGAGATCGTGGACGCGGTCGAGGTCGGCCAGTCGACCGTCTCGGCCCACCTGAAGGTGCTGGCCGGGGTGCGGTTCGTCCTGGCCGAGCGGCGGGGCACCGCTTCCTACTATCGCGTCAACGAGGCCTGCGTGCGCTGCTTCCCGTCCGCCGCCGACGTCGTCATGGGCAGGCCCGTCCCCGCCCTGCCCGCCGGGGCCCCGGGGGGACGGCCATGACCGGGCGGGCGGCGGACCCCGGTATCGCCGTCAGGCCCATGCGCCCGGACGACGCCGCACGGGTGCTGGCGATCTACCAGGACGGCCTCGACACCGGCCAGGCCAGCTTCGAGACCACGGCTCCGACCTGGGAGGAGTTCGACGCCGCCAAGCTGGAGCGCCACCGGTACGTGGCCGCGGACGCGGCCCCGCCGGGCGAGGTGCTCGGCTGGATCGCCGCCGTTCCGGTGTCCGACCGCTGCTGCTACAGCGGGGTGGTCGAGCACAGCGTCTACGTCTGCCCACGCGCCCGGGGGCGGGGCGTCGGGTCCGCCCTGCTGGCCGCGTTCATCGCCTCCACCGAGGCCGACGGCATCTGGACGATCCAGTCGGGCATCTTCCCCGAGAACACCTCAAGCCTCCGGCTGCACGCCAAGGCCGGGTTCCGCACCGTGGGCGTCCGCGAACGCCTGGGCCGCCTCAACGGCCACTGGCGCGACGTCGTCCTCCTCGAACGCCGCAGCCCTCTCGTGCTCTAGCGGGAACGCCCGGCCCCCGGCCGGGCGGACCGTCCCGCGAAGCGGCGGCTCAGGGGGCCTCGGTGAGAGGTGCCGGACGGCCGAAGCGCACCGGCACGCCCGGCGAGTACAGCACGCTCGCCGGCGTCCCGAGCGGCCCCGGCAGACCCGCCGCCGCCACGAGGTTCTCCTCGCAGTGCAGGAGCGACGCCCGGTGCAGCGGCCACCGCGGATGGACGTTCGGCAGGAAGGCGACACGTCCGAGATGGGCGTTGTGCATGCCCCAGCGGGCGGTCAGGAAGTGCTCCAGTTCCGAAGGCTCCTCCACCCGTTCGCCGATCCGCACGGCGATCCGGCTGTAGGCGCCGCGCGGGCCCGGCCAGCACCGCGAACTGGCGTAACTGATCACGTCGCCCCGGGCACGGATGGTCATGCGCGACCACTGGTACGGCAGGCCGAGGCCCGCCCGCGCGATCAGCACGGGCAGCAGCCGCGAGGCGTCCAGCGACCGGAAGACCACACCGCGCCGGCCCTGCGCGTCCACCGAGTACAGCCGCACGTTGGTCTCCGGGAACGTCCCGAAGTACGGGACCCCGGGCAGCCGGAACCAGCCGACCCGGTCCATCCAGAACGCGATGAGGCCGACATACGTGGCCCCGTGCAGCGTGTCCGGGACGACGCCCTCCGGCAGCAGCGGCGCCACCCGTCGCGGCTCCACGCGCCAGTGGATGAACGCCAGGTCACGCCACGACTGCGTGACCCAGGGCCTGGGGACCACGCCGGGCGGATCGGCCGCGATGGGCTGCGGAATGGGCACGGCCCCATCGTCTCACTGGGAACGTCGCCGATGCCGGTATCCGCGCGGTAACCGAGGGACTCGGAAGTCCCGTCTTCCACGCTCACGGGCGGTGCCGGACGATGTTGCCGGTTACAAGTGGGAACCGGCCGTCACCAGGGGAACCGCCCCGCCCGGTTCCCGTCGAAGGAGAGCCGGGCGACGATGTCGGATTCGAGCGAGCGAATGAACGGGCGCGCGTGGGCCGTCCTGATGGTGCTGTGCGGCGCGATCTTCCTGGAGGGGATCGACGTCGCGATGCTGAACGTCGCGCTGCCGTCGATCCGCGCCGACCTGGGCCTGTCCACGGGGATGCTCGGCGGCGTGGTGAGCGCGTACGTGCTCGGCTACGGCGGCTTCATGCTGTTGGGCGGCCGGGCCGCCGACCTGCTGGGGCACCGGCGGATGTTCGTGCTGTGGCTGTCGGTCTTCCTGGTCTTCTCCGGGGTCGGCGGATTCGCCACCGGGGGCTGGATGCTGCTGGTCGCGCGCTTCCTCACGGGCGTCGCGGCCGCGTTCATGGCGCCCGCCGGGCTGGCCCTGGTCACCTCCGCCTTCCCCGAGGGGCGGTCGCGCACCCGGGCACTGGGCGTGTACGCGGGGACGGCCGCGGGCGGGTTCTCGCTGGGCCTGGTGGCCGGCGGCGTGCTCGCGTCCTTCGGATGGCGGTGGGTGTTCTTCGCGCCGGTCATCATGGCGGCGGTGATCCTGGTGGCGGCGCTGGCCCTGCTCCCCGGCACGGGCGCGGTGCGGCGCGGGGGCGGTTTCGACGTCGCGGGGGCGCTGGCCGTCACGGGGGCGATGCTGCTGCTGGCGTACGGGGTGGTCCGGCTCGAGAACCTCGGCGCGGGCCCCGGCCTGACCGCCGGCGTGTTCGCCGCGGGCCTGGCGCTGCTCGGGCTGTTCGCCGCGATCGAGCGGCGGTCGAGGTCGCCGCTGGTGCGGCTCGGCATCCTGCGGACGGTCCCGCTGGTGCGCGTGAACGCGGCCGCGCTGCTGTTCCTGAGCGCGTTCGCGGGCTTCCAGTTCCTGGCCACCCTGTACTTCCAGGAGGTGCGCGGCTGGAGCACGATGCAGACCGGCCTGGCCATGCTGGTGATCGGCATCGACACGGTGCTCGCGCCCACGCTGACGCCCCGCCTGGTGGAGCGCTTCGGCAACACCCGCGTGCTGTTCGGCGGGATGCTGCTCGCGGCGGTCGCGTACGCGCTGTTCCTGCCCGTCGGGACGGACTGGACCTACGCCGCCATGCTGCCGTCGCTGGTCCTGCTCGGCCTCGCGTTCTCGCTGGCCTACGGACCGCTGACGATGGCGGCGACCGAGGGCGTCCAGGAGGACGAGCACGGCGTGGCGGGCGGCCTGCTCTACACGGCCATGCAGTTCGGGACGGCGCTCGGGCTGTCGGCCGTCACCGCCGTCAGCGTCGCCGCCGGAACGGGCCCGGGCGCCCTGCGCACCGCCCTCGCCGTCCCGGTCGCGGCGGCGGCGCTGGGCGCGGTCGTGATCGCGTTCGGCCTCCGCACGCGCCCGGCCCCAGAGGCCGCTCTGGTGGCGGCCCTGGACGATGCGACCGCGAACGGGAGCCCGCCCGCCGAATCCGCCACGACCGCCGTCTGATCTGGAAGGGAGGCGCCAGTGGCCGCGAAGGTGAAGTCGTTCGCCGAGATCCCAAGCGCCGCGTCTGGGACCTCTACCGCCGGACGAGCCCGGCGGGGGCCGGGTACGTCCTGGGAGCAGATCGACGCCGCCGAGCTGGAGCGCCACCGGTACGTGGCCGCGAACGGGAAACGCCGCAGCCCGCTCGTGCTCTGGCGGATCGTCCGGTGACGCGTGCCGGGGTCAGCGCGGGCAGGGGGCCAGGCGGGGCACGCGCCTCATGCCGTTGAGGCGGGCGCAGATGGGTTCGGAGAACGGCTCGCCGTCCTTCATCGTCACCCTGATCATGGTGATGCCGCGGGTACCGGGGCCGCCCCACTTGTGGCCCTCGTCCTCGAAGGCGATGGTCCCCGTGGCGCCCTCCAGCCCGGACAGGCGGGGCAGTTCCTGCAGGACGGAGCCGGAGGTGACGGTGCGGCTGCCGGCCACCACGCCCGCCGGGTCGCGGGGGAGAGCGAGGGCGTCGTAGGCGTTCTGGGCGGCCTCCCCGAGGGCGAGGGCGGCGTCGTAGGCGAGGGCCATCTGGCCGTCGACGAGCAGCGGCTCGTCGGGGTGGACGCGCGGGGCGCCGATGCGCAGGACGTTGCGGGCCAGCAGGAAGAAGCCGCTGGTCTGGTCCCGGTCCCCGGCGATCAGGAACGGCAGGTGGACGAACGCGGTGTGGTAGACGACGGTGTTCTCCGGCAGCGGGACGTCGTGGGGGCCGGTGCCGAAGCGGGACTTGGTCACGTCGTCGCCCGCGAGCAGGACGAGGCGGCGGCGGGTGCAGCCGCCCTGGATGAGGCCGTCGCGGAGGCCGCGCAGGTCCTCCGAGCGTCCGGCGAAGTAGACGAGGCGGTAGGAGGCGGCCTTGCAGGCGGCCTTCACCGCCCGGGCGACGTCGTCGGCGCCGGTGTACTCGACGCGGTCGGTCCTGCCCGGCCGCAGGACCCGGGTGACGTCGTCGGCGATCTCGCGGCTGTAGGCGTCCCTGGACGGGCCCGGGGCGCGGTGGACGATCATCGCGCGGGTGATCGGGCGCTCCCCGAACTCCGCGCGGACGGCGGCGCGGGTCGCGGCGGCCTCGTCGTAGTCGGTGGCCGCCAGGCTGTAGTAGTGCTTCAGCCGGGGCAGCTCGTCGGAGGAGTTGACGGTGTCGACGACGGGCAGGCCGGCGTCGTTGAGCCGCCTGATCGCGGCCTTGGACCGCTCGGTGTTGCGGCCGAAGCCGACGACGCCGGCGAGGGTGGGGTCGCGGCGGGCGAGATGCAGGATCCGGTCGGCGGTCTCGTCGGAGAACGCCATGTCCTGGCCCGTGTTCGCGGGCAGCAGGCGGATCTTGAGGGGGTTGCCGACCTCGCCGGGGCCGCCGGCCCGGTTGTTGCGGCGCTGCGCGAGGTAGGCGCCCGCGAGTTCGTGGACGCTGCTGACGGTCACCTCGCTCTGGTCGGGGCTCGCGGTGAATATCCCCGCGTAGACGAGCGTCACGTAGGGGTCGCCCGAGGCCGCGACGTGGGTGTTCTCCTCGTCGATGCGGCGCTGGAGGTCCGCGAGGGTGAGCCGCGGACCGGTGTTGGCGTCGGACGGCCGGTGCCGGTCGCCGTCCATGCCGATGCTGTCGGCGTGGCGCTCGAACCGGATCCCGTGCGTGGAGACGCCGACGCATTCGCGGCTGCCGTCGGTGTTGGTGTGCAGCCGGGTGTCGCCGTTCCAGCTCATCGGCACTCCGACGCTGCAGTAGGTGGAGCGCAGGTTCAGCTGTGCGTAGGTCACCGCGAACGCGCACACCAGGACGGCGGCGACGAGGCTGCGCCACGACCACAGCCACGTCCAGCGCGGGCGGCGCCGGAAGGCGAAGTCGTCGGCGGGGCGCTGCGCGGCGGGGTCGCCGGAGACCGGGATGCGCAGCAGGTAGGGCAGCGGGACGGACTCGCTCGGCCCCTGCGCGGTGCCGAGCGAGGACCGCCAGTGCTCGTAGCGGTCCTTCGCGTCGCGGCCCGCGGGTGCCGGCCCGCCGAGTTCGTCCCTGGTGGCCGCGTCGATGGACGCGATGACGAGCAGCGGATGGAACTCGCTGCGGCGCGCCCGGATGTCGCTGATCGCCGACAGCACGGCGAGGCCGCCGTTGCGGCGCCCGGGTCGCGACAGGAACACCACGGGCGGCGCGGGGCGCTTGAAGCCGCGCAGGCTGGGCGCGAGCCGCCGGTACTGGTCGCGGATGTCCTCCAGCAGCGCGAACGTCTTGATGTTCAGCAGGAACCGGGCCGCGTCCGGCTTGGTGAGCCGCTCGGACACGCGGTGCAGGCGGCCCTCGAAACCGAGGTCGTCGCCGCTCTCGTCCAGGACGGCGAAGAACGACGTGCGGGCGAACCAGCGGTAGCGGCCGCCGAGCCCCGCGCGCGACAGCACGGGCAGCCAGATCCGTGGCGTGGCCAGCGCGGCGACGGCCATGAGCGCCACGGCGAGGACCGCGGCGGCGGTGGCGAGGATGCGCCTCGGCGTCTGCTCGGCGATGCCGCCGGCGAGCACCGCGATCAGCGCGACGATGGACGCGCCGATGCCGGGCCACCACGCGGGGGCGCGCAGCGGGACGCCCTGCCAGCGGAACAACCCGGCGTGCTCGTTCCAGCGGTCGACGGTCGCGACGGGGGAGCGGCGGTACGGGGGCGGGGCGAGCGAGCCGTCCGGGCCGGGTTCGGCCGCGGCGGCCTGGATCGTCCGGATGAGGTCGGAGCGGGGGAAGCGCAGGCGGCCGAACTGGGACCGGGTGTGCCGCCAGGTCAGCGGCTGGGACATCGTGTCGACGAGCGCGATGGCGGCGTTTTCGCCTCCGGCGCCCGCGAGCTCGGGGCTGATGGCGGACAGCCCCATCTCGCCCGCGAGGCGCTTCAGCTCCTCCAGGTGCTCGTCAGGGTCGTCCTGGTCGCCGACCGGTTCCAGGACGGTGACCGGATACGGGCGCGAGTCCAGCCGCCAGGGCAGGCGGCCGGTCATCCAGTCGAAGAGCGCGAAGAGTCCGCGCTCGGAGTCGGCGGGTCGGGGGTCGGCCACGGCGCCCTCCCCTGACGGCGGGCGGATCATGCTGTCGCACGGAAGCGTAGGCCGGGGGTGCGGCGGCGTCACGCCGTGAGCGCCGCCTCACCCACCGAAATGATGTCCGGTTTCGGTCGTTCAGTCGGCATCCGTGATGGCGTTGAGGCGCTCCACGGCGTTCGCGAAGTCGTCGACCATGTCGTAGACGACCTGGCGGGCGGGCTTGACGGTGTTCATCAGGCCGACGCACTGGCCGACGAAGTAGTTCGCGAGCGCGCGGGCGCCCGGGTTGCCGGACTCGGCCACCTTGGTGATCTGCCGCATGGCGCCCTCCGCGACGATCATCTGGAGCGGCATGCCGAGCGGGCCGGGGCTGGCGGGGCCCTCCCACTCCTCCGTCCAGGCGGAGCGGAGCTGGCGGGCGGGCTTGCCGGTCCGCGACCGCGACCGGATCGTGTCGCGGGACGTGGCGGCGAGCATCTTCTCCTTCACCGCCGGGGGCGTCTCGGCCTCCTCGGTGGTGAGCCACACCGAGCCGCACCACACGCCGGACGCGCCGAGCGCGAGCGCGGCGGCCATCTGGCGCCCGGTGGCGATCCCTCCCGCGGCGAGGACGGGGATCGGCGCGACCGTGTCGACCACCTCGGGGACGAGTACCATCGTGGAGATCTCGCCGGTGTGCCCGCCGGCCTCCCCGCCCTGCGCGACGACGAGGTCGACGCCGGCGGCGACCTGGCGGCGGGCGTGCTCGGCGGTGCCCACCAGCGCGGCGACGGGGATGCCGGCGGCCTTCGCCTTCTCCACCATCAGCGGCGGCGGGGTGCCGAGAGCGCTGGCGATGAGGCCGATGGGGTGGGCGAGCGACACGTCGATCAGCTCCGTCGCGCCCTCCTTGGTGACCTGCGAGCCGCCGCGCGCGTTGGACCGCTTGGCCTTCTCGAAGTCGGGCAGCGGGACGTCGTACTTGGCGAACAGGCCGGTGAGGAACGTCCAGTGCTCGTCGGGGACGGCGGCGAGCAGGGCGTCCATGCCGCCGCCGCCCTCCGCCGCCTTGTCGATCTTGCCGGGGACGAGCACGTCGACGCCGTAGGGGCGGCCGTTCACGTGCTCGTCGATCCAGCGCAGCTCCTCCTCGAGCCGGTCGGGCGTGTAGGCGACGGCGCCGAGGACGCCGAACCCGCCGGCGTTGGTGACGGCGGCGACGACGTCGCGGCAGTGGCTGAAGGCGAACAGCGGGAACTCGATGCCGAACCGTGCGCATACCTCGGTGTTCATGCCTCGAAGCTAATGGACCGAACGTCATTCGGTCTAGGGGCGGAGGGGTTCGGCGCGGCTCGGGTTCAGGGGCGGAACAGCACGAACGACTCGCCCTCGTCCGGGTGCTCGAAAACCGCGCGCAGCGGGAGCCCCTCGCGCAGGTCCGCGCGGGTCACACCGTCCAGGCGGGTGTGCAGCCACGGTCCCTCTGCCAGTTCGACCAGCGCCAGGAAGACGGGCGGCTCCTTGGGCAGGATCGTCCACGTCACCAGGGTCGCCGCGCCGCTCGCCTCGGCCCAGGCGAGGCTCTCCTCGCCGCAGCCGGGGCAGCCGCTCGCGTCCGGCGCGAACCAGCGGTCGCACGCCTCGCAGCGCCGCACGACCAGCCGGTCGGCGGCGGCGCCGTCGAAGAACGGGTCGGTCCGGCCGTCGCGGCGCAGAATGCCGATGTCCACCGGCTAGGCCCCCTTCTCGTGCGGGCTGACGATCAGCGTGGAGTGGTGGTCGAGGATCCCGCCGTTCCCGCTGACGAGGATCACGTCGGTGGACGGCGCCTGCCGCTCCCCGCCGTCCCCCCGCGCCTGGATCACGGCCTCCGACAGCGGCGTCATGCCCCACATGTAGTACGCCGACAGCTGCCCGCCGCCGGTGTTGGTCGGCAGCGACCCGCCGGGCGCGAGCGCGCCGGACGCGGCGAACGCGCCGCCCTCGCCCTTGGCGCAGAACCCGTAGTCCTCCAGCGTCACGAGGACGGTGTAGGTGTAGCAGTCGTACAGCTCGCACACGTCGACGTCGGCCGCGGTGATCCCGGCCATCTTCATCGCCGTCGCGCCGGACGCCGCGGCGCCCGTCGTCAGGCCGAAGTCGCTGCCGCGCTCCTTGCGGTGCCCTGGGTGGCCCTGCCCCCAGCCCCGCAGGTGCACGGGCGGGCGGGCCAGGTCGCGGGCCCGGTCGGCGCTGGTCACGATGACGGCGATCGCGCCGTTGGAGACCAGGCAGCAGTCCAGCAGGTGCAGGGGCTCCGACACCCAGCGGGAGGCCTGGTGGTCCTCGATCGTGATCGGCTCGCGCATCTGGGCGAGCGGGTTGCCGGCCGCCCACCGCCGGGTCGCCACGGCGATCGCGCCGAGCTGCTCGCTCGTCGTCCCGTAGCGGGCCATGTGCCGCTGGGCGGCGAGGGCGTAGTGGGAGTTCACGCTGCGCAGGCCGAGCGCCGCCGTCATCCCGCCGAACCCGTACCATTCGCGGGCGTCGCGGTTGTAGGCCGAGCCCGCCGACTGCTTCGGCTTCAGCGGCGCGTCCGCGAACACGCAGGCGACCGTGGTCGCCGACCCGTTCAGCACCGACATCGCCGCGTACGACACCATCGCCCCGGCGGTCGCCCCGTAGGAGTTGACCAGGGCCAGCAGCCGCAGGTCGCGCAGGCCGAGCGTGTCGGCCAGCTCGATCCCGGGCGAGCCGCCCATGCCGTGGCTGACCAGCAGGCCGTCCAGGTCGCCGAGGGCCAGGCCCGCGTCGGCGGCGGCCAGCCGTACCGCGTCGGCGGCCAGCCGCCGGGGGCTGCGCCCGTACACCCTGCCGAGCTCGGTCATCCCGAGCCCCACGATCGAAGTGCCCATCGCCTCGCTCTCCTCGTCCGTGCCCGCCACGGTACAGAATCGCATTCGGTAGACGCCCGGCGGGGTGATCAGCGGGCCCGGAACGCGCTCCGGTACGCCAGCGGGGAGGCCCCCACCCGCCGGGAGAAATGGGCCCGCAGCGTCACCGGCGACCCGAACCCGGCCTCGGCCGCCACCCGCTCGACCGGCAGGTCCGTGGTCTCCAGGAGCTGCTGCGCCCGGTGGACGCGGGCGCGCGACAGCCACTGCTGCGGCGTCGTCCCCGTCTGGTCGCGGAACCGCCGCGTCAGCGTCCGCACGCTGACGGACGCGTGCCTGGCGATGTCGTCCAGCGTCAGCGGGCGGTGCAGGTTCGCCTCCAGCCAGGCCAGGAGCGGCTGGAGGGCTGCCTGCCCGTCCGGCGGGTCCTCGTGGCGGATGAACTGGGCCTGGCCGCCGTCCCGCTGCGGCGGCATGATGATGCGCCGCGCGGTCCGCGCCGCCGTCGCGGACCCGTGGTCGCGGCGGACCATGTGCAGGCACAGGTCGATGCCGGCGGCCACTCCGGCGGACGTGAGGACCTGGCCGCCGTCCACGTACAGCACCGACGGGTCCAGGTCGACGCCGGGGAACCGCCTGGCCAGCTCGTCCGCGAACCGCCAGTGCGTCGTCGCCCGCCGCCCGTCCAGCAGCCCGGCCGCGGCGAGGACGAACGCGCCGACGCAGATGGACGCGATGCGGGCGCCCCGCGACGCCGCGTCGCGCAGCGCGTCCAGCACCGCGGCGGGCGGCTCGGACCGGACGTCGTCGTGGCCGGGCACCACGATCGTGTCGGCCGCGGCCAGCGTGTCGAGCCCGAAGGGGGCCTCGACCCGGATCCGGCCGAGCACGGCGGACGTCTCCACCCCGCCCGGCGGCGTGCACACCCGCGTCTCGTAGAGCGGAACGTCCCCGGAGGTGGTCGTCACCCCGAACACCTGGCCCGGGACGGCCAGATCGAACGCGACCACCCCGTCCAGCGCCAGCACCGCCACCACATGCATGGCCAGAACGTAGCGGATCCCGGCATTCCGGCCACTGGCCGCCTCCGGGCCGGCCGGCGGACGATCGGGACGACCTTCCGACCGAGGAGCCCTGATGACCGATGCCTTCGCCGAGTTCTCCCTCCCCGACACCGACCTCACCCGCAGGGCGTACGACCTGGCGTTCGCCACGGAGACGGCGGCGCTCGCCAACCACAGCGTCCGCGCCTACCTGTTCGGCCGCGCGCTGGGGGAGGGCCGCGGCCTAGGCCCGGCCGACGGCTACGACGACGAGGTGCTGTTCCTGGCGAGCGTCCTGCACGACCTCGGCCTGACCGAGCGGGGCGACGGCCGCCAGCGCTTCGAGGTGGACGGCGCGGACGCCGCCGCCGAGTTCGTGAGCGGGCACGGCCTGGACGACGCGCGAACGCGCGTCGTGTGGGAGGCGATCGCGCTGCACAGCAGCACCGGCATCGCGCACCGGATGCGGCCCGAGATCGCCCTCACCCACGCCGGGACCAGCATCGACGTCACCGGGCAGGGCGCCGGGGCCCTCCCCGAGGGCCTCGCCGACCGGATCCACGCCGCCTTCCCGCGGCTGGAGCGGGACTGCGGCCTCGCCCTTCCCATGCTGGAACAGATCGCACGGGACCCGGCCAAGGCGCCCTTCGGCACGCTGCCCGCCGAGATCGCCCGCCAGCACGGCATCGGCCCCGCGGTGCCCGCGTGGGGCGACCTCATGGCGGCGGCCTGGCCCGGCGTCGCCTGACACGGGGACCCGTACCCGCCGGAACGGGAGTCGCCCGCGCCCCCGGGGCGACGGGGGCGCGGGCGACGCGCGGGGACACGAGATCCCTGTCGGGAGCGGCCCGGTCAGGAGGCGAGGACGGCCTGCAGGAAGTCGCGGGTGCGCTGCTCGGACGGCTCGCCGAAGATCTGCTCCGGGGGCCCCTCCTCGACGATCTGGCCCTGGTCGAACATCAGGACGCGGTCGGAGATGTCCTTGGCGAAGGCCATCTCGTGGGTGACGCAGAGCATGGTCAGGTCGCTCTGCCGGGCGATGTCGCGCAGCAGGTCCTGGACGCCGACGACGAGCTCGGGGTCGAGCGCCGAGGTGACCTCGTCCAGCAGCAGCACCCTCGGCTGCATGGCCAGCGCCCGCGCGATCGCCACCCGCTGCTGCTGACCGCCCGACAACTGGGAGGGATGCGCGCTCTCCTTGTCCGACAGGCCGACCATGTCCAGCAGGCCGCGGGCCCGCTCGACCGCCTCGTCCTTGGACACCCCGAGCACGCGCACCGGCCCCTCGGTGAGGTTGCGCAGCACGTTCATGTTCGGGAACAGGTTGAACTGCTGGAACACCATGCCGACCTGCTTGCGCATCTCGTGCAGGTGCTTCTGGTTCGCGGGGACGCGCTTGCCGCCGCGGTCCATGTGCCACAGCGTCTCGTCGCCGATCCAGATCAGGCCCTCGTCGAGCTTCTCCAGCGTCATCAGCAGCCGCAGGATCGTGGTCTTGCCCGACCCGCTCGGCCCGATGAGCGTCACCCGCTCGCCCGGCGCCACGGTGAAGTCGAGTTCGCGGAGCACGACGTTGGAGCCGAACCGCTTGACCACCTTCTCGAAGCGGATGCCCGGCGCCTCACCGCGCGGCAGCGCCGCGGACGGGTCGGCCTTCGAGGCGGTGCCCTTCCCGAGGGAGGCGCCCGCCTCGGCGGCCGCCCCGCTCGCGGCGGGGTTCTGGGACGCGGCTTCGGCGTCCGAAGAGGGGCGCTGCGCCATGCCCCCGGGGTCGGCTTCGTCGGTGTTAGTTGGTGGCATAACGCCTCTCCAAGCGGCGGACGAGTATCGAGGATATGACGCTGACCACGACGAACAACAGGCCGACCATGGTGATCGGCTCCAGGAACTGCAGGGTCCTGGACCCGACCTGGTAGGCCGAGAACAGCAGTTCCGCGACGTTGATCGCCAGCAGCATCGGCGAGTCCTTGAACATCGCGATCAGGTAGTTGCCGAGCGTCGGGATGACCCGCCGGATCGCCTGCGGCAGGACCACGTCCAGCCACACCCGCGAACGCGGCAGGTTCAGCGCGGTGCACGCCTCCCACTGCCCCTTGGGGACGTCGGCGATCCCGGCCCGGTACACCTCGGCCGTGTAGGTCGAGTAGTGGATCCCGAGCGTGATGGTGCCCGCGGTGAGCGACCCGATGGTGACGCCCCACGCGGGCAGTACGAAGAACACGAAGTACAGCTGCGGGATCAGCGGCGTCGACCGGATGAACTCGGTGATCCACCGGATCGTCTGGTTGAAGACCCGGCTCGGCGAGCGGCGCAGCAGCGTCCACACCAGACCGAGGACCAGGGCGATCACGTAGCCCAGCAGCGTCGCGACCAGCGTGTAGCGCAGCCCGTCCAGCAGGTCGGGGAGGATCTCGCCGGAGTAGTGCCAGTCCCAGCTCATCAGGCGCTCACCCCCGCCCCGGGCGCGCCGGCCGCGATCGTCCCGAGGGACGGCTCAGCCGGCAGCCTGCGGCCCAGCATCCGGTCCACGCGCCGCTCGGCGTAGCGGACGAACAGCTGGAGCACCTGCGCGATCACGAAGTACAGGACGAGCACGACCGTGAACGCGGCGACGGTCTGGCCGGTGCTGCCCTGGATGTTCTTGGAGACGCGGGTCAGGTCGACCAGGCCGACCAGGGACACGATCGCCGTGCCCTTCATCAGCTCGATGATCAGGTTGCCGAACGGGGGCAGCATCAGCGCGAACGCCTGCGGCAGCAGGACGCGCCGCATGCGCTGGAACGGGGTGAAGTTCAGCGCGATCGTCGCCTCGTACTGGGCCTTCGGGACGGCGTTGATCGAACCGCGCACCACCTCTGCGCCATAGGCGCCGACGTTCAGGCCGAGGGCCAGTACGGCCGCGAACATCGTGGTGAACCGGAGGCCGATCAGGGGCAGGGCGTAGAAGAACCAGTACAGCAGCACCAGCGTCGCGTTGCCGCGGAAGAACTCCACGTACACGCGGTTGAGCACCCGCACCCAGGGGTGGCGTGACGTGCCCGCCATCCCGAAGACCAGGGCGAGCACCAGCGCCAGCACGCCGCCGAGGAGGGTGAGCCGGATGGTGACCCACGCCCCGTCCAGCCACTGGGGATAGCTGTCGAGGACCTCGGACACGGGTCAGCCCTGGCAGAACTTGGCGGCGGTGTCCCCCGGGCCGGGCATCTCCGCCTGGGTGAAGCCGAACGGCTGCAGGACCGGCAGCAGCTTGTTGCCCTGCTGGAGCTTGGCGAGCTCGCCGTTCCAGGCGTTCACCAGGTCGGTGTCGGCCTTGCGGAACGCGAACGCGCCGGCGCCGAGCTGCTCCTTGCCGTCGATGACGGGGGTGAACGCGTCGGTGACCTCGAAGCCCTCGCCCTGGTGCTTGGTCAGCAGGTCGGCCAGGGAGATGCGGGTCAGCCAGATGCAGTCGATGCGCCCGGCCTTCAGGCCCTCGTAGGCGCTCGCCTGGTCGGCGAACGTCTTGATGTCGCCCTTCTTGACGCCGGTCTTCTCGGCGTACCCGGCCTCGACCGCGCCGGTGAGCACGCCGACCTTGGCGCCCTTCTTGCCCGGGTCCTCGGCGGCCTTGAGGCCCTTGGGGTTGCCCTTCGGCACCATGAAGGCGCTCTTGGCGACGTACTCGGGGTTGGCGAACGCCGCCGAGGCGCACCGCTCCGGCGTGATGAACATGCCGGCGGCGATCGCGTCGAACCGCTTGGCGTTGAGCCCGCCGATGAGCCCGCCGAAGTCGACCTGGACGCCCTTGATCTCGTCGATGCCGAGGTTCTTGAAGATGGCGCGCGCGAGCTCGGGGGCCTCGCCGGTCAGCTTCCCGGACTTGTCGGTGTAGCCGTAGGGGGCCTCGTTGGCGAACCCGACCGTGATCACACCGGCCTTCTTGGCCTTCTCCAGCGTGCCGCCGCCGGCCTTCTCCGTCTCCGGATCCGTCGTGGAGCAGCCCGCCGCGGCCAGCGGCGCCGCGGCGGACAGCAGCACGGCGGTGCGGAGGAAGTCTCGTCTCGAGGAAGTCATCGTTGAACTCCTGATAGGTGTGCTCCGCGCCCGCAAGAAGGCCGGAAGGGCCCCCTTGCGGGCGCGGAGCGGGGTCGGGTTATCGAATTGTTAGGCTCAGGCGCCGGCGGCGCCCTCGGCGGCGGAACGGCCTTCCGCGCCCCCCTGGGCGCTCTCCGCCCCGACGGGAGTGAAGTCGCGGGCGCCGATGAAGGTGGGACGGGGCGCGGGCGCCGAGAACGGCTCGACGCACGTGTTCTCCACGCTGTTGAACACGATGAACACGTTGGAGCGCGGGAACGGGGTGATGTTCCCGTTCGAGCCGTGCATGCAGTTGCAGTCGAACATGGTGGCCGAGCCCGCCGAGCCCGTGAACAGCTCGATCCCGTGCTTGTCGGCCAGGATCGACAGGCTGTTGGGGTCGGGCGTCCCGATCTCCTGTCCGCGCAGGGACTCCTTGTAGTGGTCGTCCGGGGTCTCCCCGACGCAGGCCACGAAGGTCTTGTGCGAGCCAGGCATGATCATTAGCCCGCCATTGTGCACGAAATTCTCGGTGAGCGCGATGGATATGCTCACCGCGCGCATCCGGGGCATGCCGTCCTCCGCGTGCCAGGTCTCGAAGTCCGAGTGCCAGTAGAAGTCCTTGCCAGTGAAACCTGGCTTGTAGTTGACCCGGCTCTGGTGGACGTAAACCTCCGAGCCGAGGATCTGCCGGGCCCGGCCGACGACGCGGGGGTCGCGGACGAGTTCGGCGAACACCTCGCTGATCTTGTGCACCTCGAAGATCGAGCGGACCTCGTCCGAGCCGCGCTCGGTGACCGTGCGCTCGTCGGCCAGGATCCGCGGGTCCGCGGACAGCCGGCGCAGCTCGGCACGGTAGTCCTCGACCTCCTCCGGCGCGAGCAGCTGGTCCACGGACAGGAAGCCGTTGGCCTCGTAGGCCTCGAGTGTGGCGGCGTCGACGGGCCCGTCCTGGGCCTCGCCGTACACGACCGGGTCCTGGCGGTACAGCAGCGCGGCCTCGGAGGACTTCCGGGTGGGGTAGGCGTCGTCGATCGTCGGATGGGACTCGATGATGCTCATGCGTCCTCCTCGGTCAGCAGCGGGTACACGCCGTTCTCGTCATGGACCTCCCGGCCGGTGCAGGGCGGGTTGAACACGCAGACGGTCCGCACGTCCGTGTGCGCGCGCAGCGTGTGGTGCTCGTGGCCGTCGAGCAGGTACATCACGCCCGGCTCGATCTTGTGCTTCTCGCCCGTCTCGTCGTTGGTCAGCTCGCCCTGGCCCTCGACGCAGTACACGGCCTCGATGTGGTTGGCGTACCACATCTTCGTCTCGGTGCCCGCGTACAGGATCGTCTCGTGCAGCGAGAACCCGACGCCCTCTTTGGCCAGCACGAAGCGGCGGCTGCACCAGGTCGGCGCCTGCACGTCGCGCTCCGTGCCGATGATCTCCCCGAGGGAACGAACGATCATTGAGACTCCCTTGTTCTGTTCGGTGCCCGGCGGCTCAGGCGGTGACCTTCTGGCGGACGGCCTCCACCGAGTCCGCGATGATCTCCAGGCCGGTGGCCAGCTCGGACTCGGTGGTGGTGAGCGGCGGCAGCAGCTTGGCGACCTCGCCCTCGGGCCCGGAGGTCTCCATCAGCAGCCCCCGCGCGAACGCCTCGCCGCACACCTTCGAGGCCGCCTCCGGGTCCTTCATCACCAGGCCCCACGCCAGGCCGCGGCCGCGGACGGAGTCGACGGCGCCGGCGTGCGCGATCGCGATCTCGTTCAGCGCCGCCTGGACCTGCTGGCCCTTGGCGAGGGTCTGCTTCTCGAAGTCGTCGCCGGTCCAGTAGTCCTCCAGCGCGCCGACGGCGGTGACGAACGCGGGGTTGAAGCCGCGGAAGGTGCCGTTGTGCTCTCCCGGGTCCCAGACGTCGAGCTCGCGCTTCATCAGCGTGACCGCGAAGGGCAGGCCGTAGCCGCTGAGGGACTTGGACAGGCAGACGATGTCCGGGGTGATCCCCGCCTCCTCGAAGCTGAAGAACGGCCCGGTGCGGCCGCACCCCATCTGCACGTCGTCGACGATGAGGAGGATGTCCTGCCGGCGGCAGAGGTCCTCCAGGCCGCGCAGCCACTCGGCGGTGGCGACGTTGATGCCGCCCTCGCCCTGCACGGTCTCCACGATGACGGCGGCGGGCTTGTCGAGGCCGCTGCCGCTGTCGTCCAGCATCGTCTCGAAGAGCAGGAAGTCGGGCGTCCGGCCGTCGAGGTAGTTGTCGTAGGGCATCGCCACGCCGTGCCCGAGGGGCACGCCCGCGCCGGTGCGCTTCATCGAGTTGCCGGTCACGGCGAGCGCGCCGAGCGTCATCCCGTGAAAGGCGTTGGTGAAGCTGACGACGGTCTCGCGGCCGGTGTACTTGCGCGCCAGTTTCAGCGCGGCCTCGACGGAGTTGTTCCCCGCGGGGCCGGGGAACTGGACTTTGTAGTCGAGGTTGCGGGGCTTCAGGACGTACTCGTTGAAGCGTTCCAGGAACTCCCGCTTGGCCGAGGTGTACATGTCGAGTCCGTGCACGACCGCGTCGCCGGCGAGATAATCCAGCAGCCGGCGTTTCAGCTGCGGGTTGTTGTGCCCGTAGTTGAGGGTGCCGGCGCCGGCGAAGAAATCGAGGTAGGTCTTGCCGTCCTCGTCGGTCATGTGGCTGCCCTGGGCCGTGGTGAACACCGTGGGCCAGCTTCTGCAGTAGCCGCGGACTTCCGATTCCAGGCGGTCGAAAACGTCCATGTCTGCCTCCAGGCAGGGTCGGAGAGGAGCGGGTGGGGGGCGTGGCGGGGGGTCAGTTCGCGGCGGTGATCGGGCCGATCCTGAAGAGCACCTCGGGCTCGTGTCCCCCCTCGGGGAAGTGCTCCGCGGCGAACAGCGGGCTGCGGGCGAGCTCGCACCCGCGGGCCCTGGCGAAGGATTCGAACATCGCGGTGGAGGCGGCGTTGTCCGGCGTGACCGTGGCCTCCATGAACCGGTGCCCGCGGGGGGCGAGCCGGTCGGCCAGGCCGTCGAGCATGCGGCGAGCGAGGCCCCTGCCGCGGTGGTCGCGGTCGACCGCGACCTGCCACACGAAGAACGTGTCCGGACGGGACGGGCGGACGTAGCCGGTGATGAAGCCGCAGGGGCCCGCGTCGTCGCGCGCGACGATCGAGGTGTCCGCGAAATCGCGGCACCAGAGCGCGTAGCTGTACGGCGAGTTGACGTCCAGGACCTGAGAGTCCCGGGCGAGCCGCCAAAGCGCGGGTCCATCGGCGAGGCTCGGCTCCTGGAGTAGCACTTCCGCGTTCGTCTCGTTCTTCTCGGGGCGTCGGGTCGGTGATTCCAGGGGTTGCGCTGCCATGTCCAGGCAACTTAGCGAATCTCGCGCGATGATCGCAGCCGATTGTTATCGGCGAGATGTTTAGCCGTGCCGATCGCTGGGTATGATTAAATGCTTTTGCGATTCGGGTGCAATTTCGGCGGTCTCGATGCGGGCCGCGATCCGCGTTTCCCCGTGATACGCAGGCGGTACTGCCAGATGCGCCGGAGATGTTTCGAGCATGCTTCCTGAATGCAACCTTAACGTTTCGCCGCTGCGTCAGGAGTGCTTTTTTGTATCGGTTATGTGAGGTAAGTCACATAGATCCGGTGTCAACGGGCCCGGTGCGGCGGGCGTCACTTCGCATCGCGGGAGGTCGAGCCGCGAGCGGCCGGGCTGTGGCGGGAGTGGGTCAAGGCACTCTCCGAGGCCCCGTGTACTTACCTTCAAGGGGCAGGTGCTCCATCCAGAGGGTAAGACCTGGATGGCTTATGGGTTAGGGAATCCGGGTTTCGGTCCGCTTCCGGGGCGGCCGAGGCCCGGCGAGAACGCCGGACGCCGGCCTCCTTGCGGACGTCCTGAATCAGCCTGAAGGTGAGACCGATTCAGGTTCGGCCTCACATCGTCCGATTCCTCTAAGTTATCAGACGGTCACGACGAGTCACGACTTGCCCGCGAAGCGGTCGGTCGCCTCGATCAGGCGGTGCAGGATCCCCGGCTCGCTGTAGGCGTGCCCCGCGTCGTCGACGATGTGGAAGTCGGCCTCGGGCCACGCGCGGTGCAGGTCCCATGCCGTCGCGACCGGCGTGCACACGTCGTAGCGCCCCTGCACGATCACGGCCGGGATGTGGCGGATCTTGTCCACGTCCCGGATCAGCTGGTCCTCCTCGAGGAACCCCCCGTTGGTGAAGTAGTGGTTCTCGATGCGGGCGAACGCCACCGCGTACTCCGGCTCGCCGAACCCGCCGGCCATCTCCGGGTCCGGCCGCAGGGTGAGCGTCGAGCCCTCCCACGTCGCCCACGCCTTCGCGGCCGCGACCCGCACCTCGGGGTCCGGCGACTCGAGCCGCTCGCGGAACGCCGAGATGAGGTCCTCGCGCTCGTCCTCGGGGATCGGCTCGACGTACTTCTCCCACAGGTCGGGGAACAGCAGCGACGCCCCCTCCTGGTAGAACCAGTACAGCTCGAACGGCCGCAGGGTGAAGATGCCGCGCAGCACCAGCTCGGTCACCCGGTCGGGGTGCGTCTGCGCGTACGCCAGCGACAGCGCGCTGCCCCAGCTCCCGCCGAACACCAGCCAGCGCTCGATGCCGAGGTGCTCGCGGAGCCGCTCCATGTCGGCGACCAGGTTCCAGGTGGTGTTGCTCTCCAGCGACACCTCCGGGTCCTTCGCGTGCGGCAGGCTGCGGCCGCAGTTGCGCTGGTCGAACAGGACGATCCGGTACGCCTCGGGGTCGAACTGCCGGCGGTGGGCCGGGCTGCACCCGCCGCCCGGCCCGCCGTGCAGCATCACGGCGGGCTTGCCGTCGGGGTTCCCGCAGACCTCCCAGTAGATACGGTTTCCATCGCCGACGTCGAGCAGCCCGGAGTCGTAGGGCTCGATCGGCGGGTACAGCGTGCGAAGCTCCATGGAGCGCGATTGTCCCATCCGGCCCGCGTACCGGCGGGATGTGACCCACCGCACCCCGCGGAAGGGCCGCGCGAGGGGTGATCAGGCGTCCTGCGTGCGCGAACACCGGGCGGATGTCGAGAAGGCAAACCCCAAACTGGGCAAACGTTCCGCTGGTCGGGACTAGAGTGCCTCTAGTGAGCGAAGCGAGGAGCCACAGGGCCGGCAGCGGAGCGAACGAGATGTGCACAACGACCCCCGCGAACGCGGCCGTGCGCCGCCGGGCGAGGAGACACGTGAGCGAAGTGACGAGCCGTCGGGCCGGTAACGCTGCGAGCAGGGCGAACGGCGTGCCGCCGGTCGGCCCGCTCCCGTCCGGGAGGCGAGGAGACCGGTGAGCGAGCTGAACGGATCCGGCGGTTCCCGGGGCGTCCCCGAGGGGGCGGCCCCCTGGCCCGCCATGGGACGCGACCCGGGCGGCGCGCAGCAGGCGCTGCCGTCCGCCCAGCAGCCCATCCAGATGTCCAAGCCCGGGCAGCCCGGCCAACCGGGCCAGCCCGGCAGGCACGCGCAGACGGGGGAGATGGCGCGCCCCGACGTCGAGCAGACCGAGGCCCAGCCCTGGGACATCGTCGAGCGGCTCCGCCAGATGGCCGACCTCATCGGCGACGCGCTCGCCGCCGGGGAGCGCAAGGTCAACGAGGCGCAGACCGAGACGGCCTCGCAGATCGCCGCCGTCCAGGCGGAGAAGGAGTCCGCGCAGCGCGACGCGGCCGCCGCCTGGGGCGAGGTGCAGCGCGCTCGCGGCCAGGCCGAGCAGGCCGACCGCCGCGCCGTGGAGGCCGAGCGCCGCCTCACCGAGGCCCAGAACGAGAGCGCCTCGCAGGTCGCGGCCGTCCAGGCGGAGAAGGAGTCCGCGCAGCGCGACGCCGCGGCCGCGTGGGGCGAGGTGCAGCGCGCTCGCGGCCAGGCCGAGCAGGCGGAACGCCGCGCCGTGGAGGCCGAGCGCCAGGTCGCCGAGGCCGAGCGCCGCACCGCCGAGGTCCAGAACGAGGCCGTCACGCAGATCGCGGCGCTCCAGACCGAGAAGGAGAACGCCCAGCGCGACGCGGCCGCCGCCTGGAACCAGGCCCAGCAGGGCCGCGCCCAGGCCGACCAGGCCCGCGGCCAGGCCGAGCAGGCGCGCGTCCAGGCCGACCAGGCCCGCGCGCAGGCCGAGCAGACCCGCGCGCAGATGGAGCAGCTGCAGGCCCAGGTCGAGCAGGCCGAGCGCCGCGTCGCCGAGGCCGAGGCGACGGTCCGGCAGGCGATCCAGCAGCGCGACGCCATGAGCGAGGCCCGCGACGACGCCCTGCGCGCCGTCGAGGACGCCGTCGGCGCCCGCCGCTCCGCCGAGGCCGAGCGCGACCGCGTCGCCGAGCAGGCGGGGGAGCTGTCCCGCGCGCTGGAGACCGCGCACAGCGAGCTGTCGGCGCTGCGCGCCAAGGTCACCGACGCCGAGATGACCGCGCAGAACCTCCAGCACGCCGTCGTCGCCGCCGGCAAGGAGGCCGACGAGTCCCGACGCCGCGCCGAGGTCGCCGAGCGCCGCGCGCAGGAGAACGAGCGCCGCGCCCAGGAGGCCGAGCGGCGGGTGCAGGACTCCGAGCGCCGCGCCCAGGAGGCCGCCGCACGCGCCGACGCCGCCGAGGCCGAGCGGCAGCAGGCCCTCGACACGGCCGCCCAGTCGCTGGAGGCCGCCAAGAAGGCCGAGCGGGAGCGCGACGGCAGCGCCAAGGCGCGCGAGGCCGCCGAGCGGGGCCGCGAGGCCGCCGTCCAGGCGCAGGCGCGCGCCGAGTCCGAGCTCACCCTGGCCCGCGGCCGCGCTGACCAGGCCGGTCGCGAGCGCGACAAGACCGTCGCCGCGATGCGCCAGCTGGCCGCCGAACGCGACGCCGTCGCCGAGAAGCTCGCCGAGCGCGACCAGTGGGTCGACCAGCTGGCCCAGGCCGTCACCGAGCAGCGCGCCCAGATCGCCGAACTCTCCCAGGAACGCGACGCCGCCCGCCAGGCCGCCGACCAGGCCCGCTCCCTGATCGACGAGCTGACCAGGCAACTCCGCACCATCATGCCCACCGCCGCCACCCCCCGCCTCTAGGGGCCGCGCTCCCACCCGGAGGCCGGAAAAGCCAGAGCCGACCGCCACGCCACCCAGGCGCGGCGGTCGCGTCGACTCCAGCCGTCGCCGCACCCGAGCCCCACGGGTTGGCCGCGTTCGAGAGTAGAGGCGAGCCTTAGGGCCGCCGTCGCGCTGACCAGGCGCGACGACCACGTAGACACCGGCCGTCGCCGCGCTTGAACGGCGCCCGCAAAGGCTCCGATCGCGTCCGAAGACGGGGGCTGACGAGCCGTACGGGCACGTCCGCCGCAACAACCTAGGCCGTCACGGCAGCGACCCGCGGGTTGTGATCACGTCTGAAAGCGAGGCGAGCCGCAGGTCCCGCCGTCGCGCTGACCAGGCACGGCGGCGCGACAACTTCAGCGGTCGCAGTGCCCACGCGGCGCTCCTGGGGTTGTGATCGCGTCCGATGGCAGGGGGGCCGCCGAACTGTACGGGCCCGGCGCCGCGACACCCTGAGCAGGCGTCGTGGCCATGCGACGATCCGCCGATTGTGATCGCGTCTGGAGGCGGGCGAGTTGTACGTCCGCCGTTGTGCTGGGCGGGTGTGGCGGGCGCGGCGACATCAGCCGTCGCCGCAACCACGCGACGACCTGAAGGTTGCGATCGCGTCCGAAGGCAGGGGCGAGCGGAGCGAGACCCTGATCGCGCAGTGAGCCGCTAGGCGAGCCGGAGCGATGCCAGCGATCGCCCGCGCTTCTCGACGATGGAGGGCCGCCAGGCCCGAAGGAGGAGAGAAGCGCAGTAGGAACCGCCGGCGTTTCTCGACGATGGAGGCCCCCCGGGCCGAAGGAGGAGAGAAATGCAATAAGCTAGAACCCCGTGGACAGTGCGGTACCGTCCGCCTCGCAACGACCACGGGAGCGCCTTCTTGCCATCGGCTACCACTGGTAGATCACGTCCTACCAAGCATCTCTTCGTCACCGGCGGTGTCGCCTCCAGCCTCGGCAAGGGTCTGACGGCGTCCAGCCTCGGGCGGCTCCTGGCCCTCCGCGGGCTCCGGGTCACCATGCAGAAGCTCGACCCCTACCTCAACGTCGACCCGGGCACGATGAACCCGTTCCAGCACGGCGAGGTCTTCGTCACCGACGACGGCGCCGAGACGGACCTGGACATCGGGCACTACGAGCGGTTCCTCGACACCGAGCTGCACGGGTCCGCGAACGTCACCACCGGTCAGGTCTACTCGAACGTGATCGCCAAGGAGCGGCGCGGGGAGTACCTCGGCGACACCGTCCAGGTGATCCCGCACATCACCAACGAGATCAAGGACCGGATCCGCGGGATGGCCGACGACGGCGACGTCGACATCGTCATCACCGAGGTGGGCGGGACGGTCGGCGACATCGAGTCGCTGCCGTTCCTGGAGTCGGTCCGGCAGATCCGGCACGAGATCGGGCGGGAGAACTGCTTCTTCCTGCACGTGTCCCTGCTGCCCTACATCGGCCCGTCCGGGGAGCTGAAGACCAAGCCGACGCAGCACTCGGTCGCGGCGCTGCGCTCCATCGGCATCCAGCCCGACGCGATCGTGTGCCGGTCGGACCGGCCGATCACCGACGGGCTCAAGCACAAGATCAGCCTGATGTGCGACGTGGACCGCGAGGCCGTGGTGTCCGCGGTGGACGCCGCCAGCATCTACGACATCCCGAAGGTGCTGCACTCCGAGGGCCTGGACGCCTACGTGGTGCGCCGCCTGGACCTGCCGTTCCGCGACGTCGACTGGGGCGCGTGGGACGAGCTGCTCCGCCGCGTCCACAAGCCCGCCCGCGAGGTCACGATCGCGCTGGTCGGCAAGTACATCGACCTGCCCGACGCCTACCTGTCGGTCACCGAGGCGCTGCGGCACGGCGGGTTCGGCAACGACGCCAAGGTGCACATCCGCTGGGTGAAGAGCGACGACTGCGAGACGCCCGAGGGCGCCAAGCGGGAGCTCGACGGCGTCGACGGCGTCCTCGTCCCCGGCGGGTTCGGCGTCCGCGGCATCGAGGGCAAGCTCGGCGCCGTCCGGCATGCCCGGGAGAACCGCGTCCCGCTGCTCGGCATCTGCCTCGGGCTCCAGTGCATGGTCATCGAGGCGGCGCGGAACCTCGGGGGCCTCGCGGACGCCGGCAGCGCCGAGTTCGACGCCACCACCGCCCACCCTGTCGTCGCCACGATGGCCGACCAGCTCGACGTCGTCGCCGGGGAGCGCGACATGGGCGGCACGATGAGGCTCGGCCTCTACCCGGCGGACCTGGCCGACGGCTCCGTCGTCCGGGACCTGTACGGGGAGGCGAAGGTGTCCGAGCGGCACCGGCACCGCTACGAGGTCAACAACGCCTACCGCGACCGGCTGGAGGAGGCCGGGCTGCGGTTCTCGGGCCTGTCGCCCGACGGCCGCCTGGTCGAGTACGTCGAGCTGCCCCGCGACCAGCACCCGTTCTTCGTCGGGACGCAGGCGCACCCGGAGTTCCGGTCCCGCCCGACCCGGCCGCATCCGCTGTTCACCGGCCTCGTCTCGGCCGCCCTCGACTACGCCGAGGCGCGCGCGGGCGAGGGCGGGGCGGGGACGGTGGCGGCGTCATGAGCGGCGAGGAGCTCGGCCCGGACGACGTCCGCGACCGCCCCGACAGCTGGAAGGTCGTGGAGTCGTCCACGGTCTACCGGGGGCGGGTCTTCAGCGTCCGCAGCGACCGGGTGGAGATGCCGCGCGGCGACGCCACGGAGGCCGTCGGCCGCGACGTGATCGAGCACATCGGCTCGGTCGGGGTCATCGCGGTCGACGACCGCGACCGGGTGCTGCTGCTGCGCCAGTACCGGCACCCGGTGTCGCGGCTGCTGTGGGAGGCGCCCGCCGGGCTGCGCGACGTCGACGGCGAGCCCCTGCACAAGCTCGCGGAGCGCGAGCTGCTGGAGGAGGCCGGCTACCGCGCCGAGCGGTGGGACACCCTGCTCGACGTGTACCCCTCGCCGGGCATGGCCGACGAGCGCATCCGGATCTTCCTGGCGCGCGGCCTCACCGAGGTGCCCGCCGACCAGATCGACTTCGAGCGCGTCCACGAGGAGGCCGACATGCCGGTCGTGTGGGTGCCGCTGGAGGAGGCGGTCCGCAAGGTGTTCGCCGGCGAGCTGCACAACATGATCGCGTGCATGGGGATCCTCGCGGTGCACGCGGCCCGCGGCTCGGACTTCGCGGACCTGCGCCCCGTCGACGCGCCGGAGGACTGAGCCGGATGAGGTCCCCCTCCGGCGGCCGGAGGGGGCATGATGGGCGGGTCCCCGGACCCCACGGCCGGAAGAGGTGCCGCCCTGTCCCCGAGCCCGTCCTCCCGGAGCACCGCGCGGCGCCCCGCCCCTGACACCGGCGCGGGGTCCGCGCTCGACTCGGCGGTGCGCGGGTACCTGGGGCACCTCGCGGTCGAGCGCGGCCTCGCCGCCAACACGCTCAGCTCGTACCGCCGCGACCTGCGCCGGTACGCACGGGTGCAGGAGGAGCGGGGGCGCGGGTCGATCGGGGAGATCACCGAGGACGACGTCCGTGCGTTCCTGGTGGGGCTGCGCGAGGGCGACGACGACCATCCGCCGCTGTCGGCGGGCTCGGCGGCGCGGGCGCTCGTGGCCGTCCGCGGGCTGCACCGGTTCGCGCTGCGCGAGGGCCTCGCCGCCGGCGACCCCGCGCACGACGTCAAGCCGCCGACGCCGCCGCGCCGGCTGCCGAAGGCGATCTCGCTGGAGGAGGTCGAGCGGCTGCTCGCGGCGGCGGCCGGGCCGTCCGGCGACCCCGGCACCGCGCGCGGCCTGCGCGACCGGGCGCTGCTGGAGCTGCTGTACGGGTCGGGCGCGCGCATCTCCGAGGCCGTCGGCCTGGACGTCGACGACCTCGACCTGCGGGACGGGTTCGCGCGCGTCGCCGGCAAGGGCGGCAAGGCCCGGGTGGTGCCCATCGGCGACTACGCCCGCGAGGCCGTGGACGCCTACCTCGTGCGGGCCCGGCCCGAGCTGGCCGGGGCCGGGCGGGGCGGCCCGGCGCTGTTCCTGAACGCGCGGGGCGGGCGGCTGTCGCGGCAGGGCGCCTGGATGGTGCTGCGCGCCGCCGCCGACCGGGCGAAGCTGTCGGAGGTGTCCCCGCACACGCTGCGGCACTCGTTCGCCACCCATCTGCTGGACGGGGGCGCCGACGTCCGCGTCGTCCAGGAGCTGCTCGGGCACGCGTCGGTCACCACCACGCAGGTCTACACGCTCGTCACCGTCCAGCTGCTGCGCGAGGTCTACGCGACGTCGCACCCGCGGGCGCGGAACTGACCGCCCGGCGGGCGCAGCGGACACGCACTAAGGGACGAATCGGATCATCCGCCCCATCGACAAATCGCGACGTTCGTTGCGCGTCGGCTTGAGCGACGGGGTGGACGGCCCTAGAGTCCCCGTTCTGGATGGCATTTCCGGGCCGTCGGGGAGGGATCTGGTGACCAGCACTAACAGTGCGGATGGAGTCCTCTCCTCCGCCACCATAGAGACCGATCCGAGTCGCGCTCTCGGGCCCACGCAGCGCCCCGTCCCGGTGTTCCCGGAGCCGGAGCCGCTGGCCGAGCACGGGCCCGCGCGGATCGTGGCCGTCTGCAACCAGAAGGGCGGGGTCGGCAAGACCACCACCACGATCAACCTGGGCGCCGCGCTCGCCGAGTACGGCCGCCGCGTCCTGCTCGTCGACTTCGACCCGCAGGGCGCCCTGTCGGTCGGCCTTGGCAAGGGCGACCCGCGCCAGCTCGACGTGACGATCCACAACCTGCTGCTCGAACGCGACACCGAGTGGGAGGACGTCGTCATCGAGACCGGCGTCGACGGGATGGACCTGCTGCCGAGCAACATCGACCTGTCCGGCGCCGAGGTCCAGCTCGTCCACGAGGTCGGCCGCGAGTACATCCTGCAGGGCGCGCTGAAGTCGGCCGTCGAGCACTACGACTACATCCTCATCGACTGCCAGCCGTCGCTCGGCCTGCTCACCGTGAACGCGCTGGCCGCCAGCGAGGGCGTGCTGATCCCGCTGGAGTGCGAGTACTTCGCGATGCGCGGCGTCGCGCTGCTGATGGAGACGATCGAGAAGGTGCAGGGCCGGATCAACCCGGGCCTGGTCATCGACGGGGTCCTCGGCACCATGTACGACTCGCGGACGCTGCACACCCGCGAGGTCCTCGGGCGCATCGTCGAGGCGTTCGGCGACACGGTGTTCCACACCGTGATCAACCGCACGGTGCGGTTCCCCGACGCGACCGTGGCGGGGGAGCCGATCACGTTCTTCGACCCCAGCTCGATGGGCGCCAACGCCTACCGCAGCCTGGCCCGGGAGGTCCTGGTCAGGTGGGCGGAGACCGAGTGACGCCGTCCGGCGCCCCCTGACCCCCGACGGAGCGCACATGGGCACCCCCCCGCCCCTGCCTTACGACCCGCCTCCGGGCCCGCCGTCCGGCGCCCTGCCGCCGCTCCCGTCCCGCCGGGGCCTGGGCATGGCGGCCATCGTGCTGATCGTCGTCGCGGCCGTGGTGCTCGTCGCGGTCGGCGGCACGGGGGTCTACCTGGCCCTGCGCGACAAGGACGACGGGTCCTCGTCCGGGCCGGTCGACCTGCGCGTGCCGCTGACGTTCCGGCTCCTGGCGGGCGTCTCGGCCCCGCCGTGCGCGGGCGTCACCGTCTCCGGCTCCTCCGAGTGCTACGTCCTGGGTCCGGACGCGCTGACGGTGCACCGGCTGGAAGGGGTCAAGGCCGTCCCGCCCGATCCCGCGCGCGGCAGCCCTGCCTGGTCGGTCGAGCTGACGCTGACCTCGGCGGACACGCCCCGGTTCGCCGCCCTGACCCGCAAGGCCGCCGACGCCTCCGCCGCCCAGGCGCCCGGCGGGCGGATGGCCATGCTGGTCGGCGGGTCGCTCGTGTCCCAGCCCGCGCAGGTGATGGAGGCCATCACCGGCGGCAGGGTCCAGATGACCGGACCCGCCGGCGGCTTCACCCGCGAGGACGCAAGGGCCGTCGTCCGGAAGCTGACCGGCGAGTAGCGCCCGGCCCGCCGCGTCACCGCCCGTGGCCGCCGGAGTGCGCGGGCACGCGCCGGGCATGGGACGATGGGGCCGGTGAGCACAGCGCACGAGGAGCTCTCCGCTACCGTGAGCGACGTGGACGCGACGTCGCCCGAACCGGGGCAGGAGACCGAGGAGGAGCAGGGGTTCCGCGTCCGCCTGGACAACTTCGAGGGCCCCTTCGACCTGCTGCTCGGGCTGATCTCCAAGCACAAGCTCGACATCACCGAGGTGTCGCTGCACAAGGTCACCGACGACTTCATCGCCCACATCCGCTCGCACGGCGCCGACTGGGACCTCGACCAGGCCAGCCACTTCCTGCTGGTCGCCGCGACCCTGCTGGACCTCAAGGCCGCGCGGCTGCTGCCGTCCGGTGAGGTCGACGACGAGGAGGACCTGGCGCTGCTGGAGGCCCGCGACCTGCTGTTCGCGCGGCTGCTGCAGTACCGGGCCTACAAGGAGGTGGCGCGGGTGTTCGCCGCGCGCGCCGCCGACGCGAGCCGCCGGTTCCCGCGCCTGGTCCCGATGGAGCCGAAGTTCGCGAACCTGCTGCCGGAGGTGCTGCTCGGCCTCGGCCCCGACGAGTTCGCCCGGCTCGCCGCCAAGGCGCTCACGCCGAAGGCGCCGCCGGCGGTCTCGGTCGAGCACATGTACCAGCCGAAGGCCAGCGTCAAGGAGCAGGCCGCGATCGTCGTGGAGCGGCTCCGCCGGCTGCGGCAGACCACGTTCCGGGTGCTGGCGGCCGACGCGGAGGGCACCTACGAGGTGGTCGCGCGGTTCCTGGCGCTGCTGGAGCTGTACCGGGAGCAGGCGGTCACGTTCGAGCAGCACGAGCCCCTCGGCGAGCTCCACATCACCTGGACCGGCGCCGACGAGGGCGACGTCGAGGTCGGCGACGACTACGAGGGCGCCCCGAAGAAGGACCCCGCGGAGGGCGCCGGGGACGCCGCCGGAGCCGACGGGAAGAGCCGGAAGGACGAGGAAGACGATGAGTGAGGAACCCGGCGCGGACGCGCCGGAGCTTCCGGGGCTGCGCGCCTCGATCGAGGCGATCCTGCTCGTGGTGGACGAGCCGGTCACCGAGATGACGCTCGCGCAGCTGCTGGAGCGCCCCCGCGGGGAGGTCGCGGAGACGCTGCGGGAACTGGCCGCGGAATACACCGAGCAGGGCCGGGGGTTCGACCTCAGGGAGGTCGCCGGCGGCTGGCGGTTCTACACCCGGGACGTCTGCGCCCCGGTGGTGGAGCGGTTCGTCACCGACGGGCAGCAGGCGCGGCTGACCCAGGCCGCACTGGAGACGCTCGCCGTCGTCGCCTACCGGCAGCCGGTGAGCCGGGCCCGCGTGTCGGCGATCCGCGGCGTCAACAGCGACGGCGTCATGCGGACGCTGACGCTGCGGGGCCTGATCGAGGACGCCGGGCAGGACCCGGAGTCGCAGGCCCACCTCTACCGGACCACCGGCTACTTCCTGGAGCGGCTGGGGCTGCGCGACCTCGACGAGCTTCCCGAGCTCGCCCCCTACCTCCCCGATGACCTGCCAGACGACATAGTTGAGGACGCGTGAGCGAAGTGACGAGCCCCTGGGCGGGGAACGCAGCGAACCGGGCGGGCGCGGCGGCGCCCGCTCCCCGGCCACGAGCCGCCAGGTGAGGGGACCAGTGAACGAGAAGGAGGGCGTGCGCCTGCAGAAGGTCCTGGCCGAGGCCGGGATCGGCAGCCGCCGCCACTGCGAGGAGCTGATCGGCGAGGGCCGCGTCACCGTCAACGGGAAGAAGGTCTTCCGGTTCGGTGAGCGCGTCGACCCGCAGCGCGCCGTCATCCACGTGGACGGCAAGCGGGTCGAGACCCGCTCCGAGATGCGCTACTACGCGATCAACAAGCCGCGCGGCGTGGTGTCCACGATGGCGGACGAGCGGGGCCGCAAGTCCCTGGCCGACTACGTGGAGGTGCCCGAGCGGCTGTTCCACGTCGGGCGGCTGGACACCGACACCGAGGGCCTGATCCTGCTCACCAACGACGGCGAGCTGTCGCACCGGCTGACCCACCCGTCCTACGGGGTGTTCAAGACCTACCTGGCGGAGATCCACGGCCCGATCCCGCGCGACCTCGGCAAGCGACTCAAGGCCGGCGTCGTCCTGGACGACGGGCCCGCGAAGGCCGACAAGTTCCGCGTGTTCGACCAGGTCGGCCGGCGCGTCCTGGTCGAGATCACCCTGCACGAGGGCCGCAAGCACATCGTCCGGCGGCTGCTGAAGGAGGTCGGCTTCCCCGTCCAGCAGCTCGCCCGCGTCGAGTTCGGCCCGATCAAGCTGGGCCAGCTGAAGCCGGGCGGCATGCGGGCGCTCACCGTCCAGGAGGTCGGCGAGCTCTACAAGGCCGTCGGGCTCTAGCGCCGGGACACGGCGAGAGCACGGCACCACGAGAACACTGCACCACGAGAACACTGCACCACGAGGGACACCGGGACCAGAGGGGGTACGACTGTGGCGGTACGCGCGGTCCGTGGCGCGACGCAGATCGACGCCGACGACCGGGACCAGATCCTGGAGGCGACGACCGAGCTCGTCTCCGAGGTGATGGCCCGCAACGGGCTGTCCACCGACGACGTGATCAGCGTCATCTTCACGGTGACGCCGGACCTGACGGCGGAGTTCCCGGCGCTCGCCGCCCGCAAGCTCGGGTTCCACGAGGTGCCGCTGCTGTGCGCCACCGAGATCGGCGTCCCCGGCGCGCTGCCGCGGGTCATCCGGCTCATGGCGCACATCGCGACGGACCGGTCCCGCTCGGAGGTCCAGCACGTGTACCTGCGCGGCGCGACGGCGCTCCGGCTGGACATCGCACAGTAGGGTTTCGAGCGTGAACGAGGACGTGGTGCCGCGGCGGATCGTCGTGGTCGGGACCGGCCTGATCGGGACGTCGATCGCCCTGGCGATGCGGGAGCGCGGCGCCGAGGTGCTGCTGACCGACCGGGACTCGGCCGCCCTGGCCCTGGCCGTGGAGCTCGGCGCGGGCGAGGCCCTGCCGGACGGCGCGAGTGCGGAGCCCGCCGACCTGGCGGTCCTGGCGGTGCCGCCGGCGGCGGTGGCGGTGACGCTGGGGGACGCGCAGAAGCGCGGTCTGGCGACCGCCTACACCGACGTGGCGAGCGTGAAGGCGCTGCCGCTGGCGCAGGCCGCCGGGCTGGGCTGCGACCTGACGACGTTCGTGGCGGGCCATCCCCTCGCCGGGAGCGAGCGGTCCGGGCCGAGCGCGGCGCGGGCGGACCTGTTCCTCGGCCGGCCGTGGGCGCTGTGCGCGCCCCCGGAGGCGACGCCGGAGACGGTCGAGGCCGTCACCGGCCTGGCGAAGGCGTGCGGCGCGATGCCGGTGCAGGTCGACGCCGACGAGCACGACCGGGCGGTCGCGCTCGTCTCGCACGCCCCGCACGTGGTGTCGGCCGCGGTCGCCGCCCGCCTGACGGGCGCCGACGACGTGGCGCTCGGCCTGTCCGGTCAGGGCGTGCGGGACGTCACCCGGATCGCGGCGAGCGACCCGCGGCTGTGGATCGGGATCCTGTCGGCCAACTCCCAGCCCGTCGCCGACGTGCTGGAGGCCGTCGCCACCGATCTCGCGGTGGCGGCGTCGCTGCTGCGCGACGGCAGCGAGGAGGCCGCCACGCACGTCGCCGACCTGCTGCTGCGCGGGAACGCTGGCCGGTCGCGCATCCCGGGCAAGCACGGCGGCGACCAGCCCGCCTACGCGACGGTCCAGGTGGTCATCCCCGACCGGCCGGGCGAGCTGGCGATGATCTTCCAGGCGGCGGGGATCGCGCAGGTCAACATCGAGGACGTGACGATCGAGCACTCGCCGGGCCGCCCGCTCGGCGTGCTGGAGCTGTCGGTCGTCCCGGAGGCGGCCGAGCGGCTGGCGCAGGAGCTGCGGGGCCGCGGCTGGTCCGTGCCCGGCTAGGCCCCAGTGGTACCGGCGGGCCGGTAACCTGGAGCGCCAAAGGCTTGTTCCGGGGGACTTCTGCGCGCCGGCGCGGCGACGAGCGCCGCCCGCTTCACGACGAACAGAGAGGGAGCGATCGTGCCGCTCGTCATCGCCATGGACGGTCCGTCCGGGTCGGGGAAGTCCAGCGCGTCCAAGGGCGTCGCCCGGGCGCTCGGGCTGCGCTACCTCGACACGGGCGCCATGTACCGCGCCATGACGTGGTGGATGCTGGAGAACGGCGTGCCGGTCGAGGACGGCGCCGCCGTCGCGGCCCGCGCGCAGGACCCGGTGATCGAGTCCGGCACCGACCCGGCGGCGCCGACGATCACGGTGGACGGGACGGACGTGTCCGGCCCGATCCGCACCCGCGCGGTCACCAACGCGGTCAGCGCCGTCAGCTCCGTCCCGGCGGTGCGCGCCCGGCTCGTGGAACTGCAGCGCGAGATCATCGGGAGCGGCGGCATCGTGGTGGAGGGGCGCGACATCGGGACGGTCGTCGTTCCGGAGGCGCCGGTCAAGGTGTTCCTGACGGCGAGTCCCGAGGTGCGCGCGGCGCGGCGCGCGAAGGACCTGGCCGCCGACCCGGGCGCGTCGGTGACGGTCACGCAGGCCGAGCAGGAGCGGCGCGACCGGCTCGACTCGACGCGCAAGGCGTCGCCGCTGGCGAAGGCGGCGGACGCGCACGAGATCGACTCGTCCGGGCTGGGCCTGGACGAGGTCATCGAGGCGGTCGTCCGCCTCGCCAAAGAGCATGAGTGAGCGGGCGGCCTGAGGGCCCCCGCCGGGGAATGTGACAGTGAGCGATTTCGAGATCGAGACGGTGGACGCCGTCCTGGACGTCGACCAGGACCTCGGCCAGGACGCGGGCCCGGCGCCGGTCGTGGCCGTGGTGGGGCGGCCGAACGTCGGCAAGTCCACCCTGGTCAACCGGATCATCGGCCGCCGCGAGGCCGTCGTGGAGGACGTCCCGGGCGTGACCCGCGACCGGGTCGCCTACGACGCGACGTGGAGCGGGCGCCGGTTCACCGTCGTCGACACCGGCGGCTGGCTGCCGGACTCCTCCGGTCTGGCCGCGGCGATCGCCGAGCAGGCCCGGCTGGCGGTCGACCTCGCCGACGTCGTGATGTTCGTGGTGGACGCGACGGTGGGCGCCACGGACGTGGACGAGGCCGTGGTGGAGATCCTGCGCCGGTCCGGCAAGCCGGTGATCCTGGTCGCCAACAAGGTCGACGGCGTGGGCGCCGAGTCCGACGCGGCGCTGCTGTGGTCGCTCGGCATCGGCGAGCCGCGCCCGGTCAGCGCCCTGCACGGGCGCGGCAGCGGCGACCTGCTCGACGCGGTGCTGGAGGCGCTGCCCGAGGAGCCCCCGGCGGAGACGTTCGGCGAGACGGGCGGGCCGCGCCGGGTGGCGCTGCTGGGCCGCCCGAACGTCGGCAAGTCGAGCCTGCTGAACAAGCTGGCGGGGGAGAACCGCGCCGTCGTGGACTCGGTGGCGGGCACGACCCGCGACCCGGTCGACGAGCTGATCGAGCTCGGCGGCAAGACGTGGCGGTTCATCGACACCGCCGGGATCCGGCGCCGGCACCGCGAGAACCAGGGCGCCGACTTCTACGCGACGCTGCGCACGCGGTCGGCGCTGGAGCGCGCCGAGGTCGCGGTCGTGCTGGTGGACGCCGACCAGCCGCTCGCCGAGCAGGACCTGCGGATCATCTCCATGGTGATCGAGTCGGGCCGGTCGCTGGTCATCGCCTACAACAAGTGGGACCTCCTGGACGAGGAGCGCCGCCACTACCTCGAACGCGAGATCGACCGGCAGCTGCACAACGCGCGGTGGGCGCCGCGGGCGAACATCTCCGCCAAGACCGGCCGGCACATGGAGAAGCTCGTGCCGGCCATCGAGACGGCGCTGGAGGGCTGGGGCACCCGCGTCCCGACGTCCAAGCTGAACCAGTTCTTCGCCGACCTGGTGAACTCGCATCCGCACCCGGTGCGGGGCGGCAAGCAGCCGCGGGTGCTGTTCGCGACGCAGGCGGGGGTGCGGCCGCCGCGGTTCGTGCTGTTCACGTCGGGCTTCCTCGAGGAGGGCTACCGGCGGTTCATCGAGCGGCGGCTGCGGGAGGAGTTCGGGTTCGACGGGACGCCCCTCGACATCACCATGAAGATCCGCGAAAAGCGCGGCAAGGGCAAGAAGTAGCCGAAATACCGCGCCCGCGGCCCGCCGGGGATCTTTCCCGGCGGGCCGTTCGCATGGCAGGATGCCCATGCGGGGTGAGTAAGTCTTCCATTACTCGCTGATCCCGCGACGGACGCGTTAGCACGTCCGGGCTTCCGGACGCCCGGGCGCGGTCGAGGGGTGTGACGTGAAGCTGCTGCTGCTCATCTCCGTCGCCGTCGTCTGCGTGGCGCTCAGCTTCGCGTGGCGGGAGCCCTGGATCGGGGGCGTCGGCCTGCTGGTGGCCTTCGTCGCCATGTTCACCGACCGCGACGACGTGCGGCTCGACGACGAGCGCGGCAGTTACGAGACCACCAAGTCCGTCCGCAACATGCGGCGCCGGAGCCGCTAGCGCTCCCAGCGCGGCTCGCCCGCCACATGCTGGTCACCGGTCGGCGGCTGGCCCTGCCCAGGCTGGTTCTCCCGCGCGTAGCGCCCGTACACGAGCGGTTGGGTGGTGTTCGAGCCGGACGGTGCGGGCTCGTCGAGCAGCCGTTCGCGGACGCCGACCACCGCGAACCTGCCGAGCGCGAGCGCGGCGAGGAACACGATCACGACACCGAGGCCGGTGAAGCCGGCGAGGTACTCGGCGACGTGCCGCCCCTCGGTGGTCCCGAGCGGGGCGCCGACGCCCCGCACGTCCCACAGCGGGGACAGGACCGGTCCGACGGCGAACCAGGCGCCGCCGAGCGCGGCCAGCCAGCCGCCGAACATCCCGGCCGCGCGGTTGGCGCTGAACAGCAGGACCAGCCCGCCGAGCGCGGCGGCGGCTCCGGGGGCGATGCTGAGCTGCAGGCGGTCGGTGTTGTAGACCCAGGTGTCGTCCGGCGCGAATCCGAAGTCGAAGTAGGGGCCGGCGAGGGGCAGCAGTGCCCCCCACAGCCCCAGCAGGATGAGCAGGATTCCGCTGAGGGCGCCCCGGGTGCGCGGAACTCGCATGGTCCCAGCCATGATCGATTCCTCCTGACCGGGCGTGTGATTCTGTTATGAACAGCGTTTACCCCTTAGTAGGCGGTCCACACGACCGGATAGGAGGCGCCGCATGGACAACGACGTCATCGTCGTCCACGCGCGGGAGGAGCCTCCGGATCGCTGGGACGCGGCCGTCTTCCTCGCCGGGCCCACGCCCCGGGCGCCCGGCGTCGCCTCGTGGCGGCCTGACGCGCACGTCGAGCTCCGGGCCCGCTGGCAGGGCGGCGGGCGGCTCGTGGTGTTCGACCCCGAGCACCGGGAGGGCCGCTACGACGACTACGACGGCCAGATCGAGTGGGAGGAGAGCTGCCTGCACCTGGCCGACGAGGTCGTCTTCTGGGTTCCGCGCGACCTCGCGACCATGCCCGCCTTCACCACGAACGTGGAGTGGGGGATGTGGCACGACAGCGGCCGGGTGGTCTTCGGCGCGCCGCCGGACGCGCCGAGGAACGGCTACCTGCTGCACTACGCGGAGAAGTCCGCGGTGCCGACGGCCGCCGGCCTGCCGGAGACGGTCGCGGCGGCGCTGCGCCGGATCGGCGCGGGCGCGCCCCGGGCCGGCGGCGAGCGCGAGATCCCGCTGCTGCTGTGGCGGGACGCGGCGTTCCAGTGCTGGTACACCGGGCAGCGGGAGGCGGGCAACGAGCTGCTCGGGGCGCGGGTCGTGTTCCGGTTCGGGGTGTGCTGGGGCCTGCACGTCCGGGTTCACGTCGCCGCGGAGGACCGGGTCAAGGACAACGAGATCGTCATCGGGCGCCCGGACATCTCGGCCGTCGTGCTGTACCGGCCCGGCGCGACGCTCGACGAGACGGAGGTCGTGCTCGTCCGGGAGTTCCGGAGCGCGGGCGCCGACGGGGCCGTCCTCGAACTGCCGGGCGGCTCGGGGCCGGGCCGCCCGCTGGAGGTGGCGGTCGCCGAGGTCGCCGAGGAGACCGGGCTCGCGCTGGAGCCGGGCCGGCTGCGCGAGCACCGCTCCCGGCAGCTGAACGCGACGCTGACCGTGCACCGCGCCCACCTGTTCTCCGCCGAGGTCACCGCCGGCGAGCTGGAGCGGCTCCGGGGCGCCGGGCCGTACGGGGTGGCGGCGGCGGGCGAGCGCACCTACGTCGAGGTGGCCTCCTTCGGGCGGATCAGGCGGGAGGGGCTCGTGGACGCCGCCAACCTCGGGATGATCGCCGAGGCGCTGCTGGAGGCGCGCTGACTCAGCCGTCCAGGGCGTCGCGGACGAACGCGCCGAGCGCGGCGATCGCCGCGCGCGACTCCGGCAGGTACGGCCCGAACATCTGGAACACGTGGAGCTGCCGGTCCCACACCTGGAGCGTGACCGGGACCCCGGCCTCGGCGAGCCGCCGCGCCATCAGCTCGGAGTCGCAGTACAGCAGCTCGGTGGACCCGGCGGTGAGCAGCACGGGCGGCAGCCCGGCGAGGTCGGCGCGGACGGGGGAGACCGCCGGGTCGGTGAGGTCGAGATGCCCGAGGAACCCCTCGACGAGGCGTTCCAGCAGCGGCCCGGGGTCGGACGGGTCGAGGCCCATGTTGGCGTGCGCGAGCTTGCTCGTCAGGTCCATGTCGAGCATGGGGGACAGGGCCGCGAGCGCGGCGGGCATCGGCAGCCCCTCGTCGCGGGCGCGCAGCGCCGTGGCGAAGGTGAGGTGGCCGCCCGCCGAGTCCCCCATGATCACGATGCGCGCGGGGTCGATCCCGCGCTCCTCCAGCAGCCACCGGTACGCGGTGACGCAGTCCTCGACCTCCCGCTCGAACGGGACCGCGGGGATCATCCGGTAGTCCACCGACAGCGCCGCGACGCCGGCCGCGGCGGCGAACGAGGCGATCATCCGGCGGTGCGTGTTGAGGCCGCAGGCGATCCAGCCGCCGCCGTGCAGGTACAGGATCGCCCGGTCCCGGGGCGGTGCGGTGTCGGGCGTGCGCACCCACTCCGCGCCGAAGCCGTCGAGGTCGACCTTCTCCACGCGGATCCGCCGCGGGGTCCAGACCCGCGCCGCGAGCCGGTCGAGGTGCGCGGCGCGGCGCAGCGCCGCCTCGTCGAACGGGCGGCCCGCGTACCGGGCGAGGCCGGGCCGGACGAGCCGCCGGACGCCGGCCGAGATCGCCCGGGAGCGCAGGCTCGCCGACCCGTGCCGCTCGATCACCAGGGTCGCGGGTCCTCGCCCCGTCTCGCCTTGCGCCGTCTCGCCTTGCGCCGTGTGGTCCTGCGCTGTCACGGGGGTCCTCCTCGCGGACGGGGGATGTAAGTAGATGGTGACATTGGGAGGGAGGGGCGGGGAAGGCGGGGGCGGAACCTGCAGCACCTGCGAGTCGTACGCCGTGGCACGCCTCGCATTATCGAGTTGCAGGCCGCTCTTTCGCTCGCATGTGCGGCTGGTTAGGCTGGGCCGGGTGACGACGTTCAGCATCAGCGAGGCCGCCGCGCTTCTCGGGGTCAGCGCGGACACCGTCCGCCGGTGGGTGGACGGCGGCCGGCTCCCGGCGTCCCGGGACGAGCACGGCCACCGGCGGGTGCCGGGGGCGGAGCTGGCCGCCTTCGTGCGCGACCAGGCCCGCGGCGGCGGGCCGCCCGACCAGGCCGAGCGCTTCTCCTCGGCCCGCAACCGGATGCGCGGGATCGTCACCGACGTCCGACGGGACGGGGTGATGGCCCAGGTCGAGATCCAGGCGGGGCCGTTCCGCGTCGTGTCGCTGATGAGCCGCGAGGCGGCCGACGACCTCGGCCTGGAGCCGGGCGTGGTCGCCGACGCCGTCGTCAAGTCCACGAACGTCGTCGTCGAAGTGCCGGACCAGGGCTGAGGAGAGAAGGTGTTCAAGCGCACCGCCGCGATGGCGGCCCTGTCGCTCGCCGTGCTGGCCGGCTGCGGCGACGTCGCCGGCGGAGGCTTCTCGGGAGAGCAGAAGCCGGGCGGCGGCGAGACCCTGACGGTCTTCGCGGCGGCCTCGCTCAGCGAGGCGTTCACCGCGCTCGGCAGGACGTTCGAGGGCGCGCATCCCGGTGTGAAGGTCAGGTTCCAGTTCGGCGGCAGTTCGACGCTGGCCCAGCAGATCACGCAGGGCGCCCCGGCGGACGTGTTCGCGGCCGCGAGCCCCGCCACCATGAGGACGGTGACCGCCGCCGGGGACGCGTCCGGGCAGCCGCGGGTGTTCGCCCGCAACCGCCTGGTCATCGCCGTCCCGAAGGGGGACCCCGGCAAGGTCGCGAAGGTGGGCGACCTCGGCAGGCCGGGGCTGAAGGTCGTCCTGTGCGCGGTGCAGGTGCCGTGCGGGGCCGCCGCCAAGACGGCCCTGGCCGCGGCCAGGGTCGAGGTCAAGCCGGTGTCGCGCGAGCAGAACGTCAAGGCCGTGGTGACGAAGGTGGGGCTGGGGGAGGCCGACGCCGGGCTCGTCTACCGCACCGACGTGAAGGCCGCGGCCGGCAAGGTGACGGGCATCGAGTTCCCGGAGGCCGGCAAGGCGATCAACGACTACCCGATCGTCGAGGTCGCCAAGGCGCCGCACGGCAAGCTCGCCGAGGAGTTCATCGGGCTGGTCGCCGGTGAGCAGGGCAGGTCGGCGCTGAGCGGGGCGGGCTTCGAGCTGCCATGACGCGTCCGCGGAAGGCGTTCCAGGCGGCGGGGGAGGTCGACCGGCTGCCGGGCAGGCCGCCCTGGGTGCTGCTCGTGCCCGCGCTCGCCGGGCTCGCCTTCCTGGTGCTGCCGCTGCTCGGCCTGCTCGTCAGGGCGCCGTGGTCGACGCTCGGCACGCGGCTCCTCCAGGCGCAGGTCCTGGAGGCGCTCCGCCTGTCCCTGCTCACCGCCACCCTCGCCACCGGCCTGTGCCTGCTGCTGGGCGTCCCGCTCGCCTGGACGCTCGCCCGGGTCCGCTTCCCCGGCGTCCGGCTCGTCCGGGCCCTGGTGACCGTGCCGCTGGTCCTGCCGCCGGTGGTCGGCGGCGTCGCGCTGCTGCTCGTGCTCGGCCGCCGCGGGCTGGTCGGAGGATGGCTGGACCGCGCCTTCGGGCTGACGTTCCCGTTCACCACCGCGGGCGTCGTGCTCGCCGAGGCGTTCGTGGCGATGCCGTTCCTGGTGATCAGCGTGGAGGGCGCGCTGCGCGCCGCCGACCTGCGCTACGAGGAGGCCGCCGCGACCCTCGGCGCCGGCCGCTGGACGGTCTTCCGCCGGGTCACGCTGCCGCTGGTCGCGCCCGGCGTCGCGGCCGGGGCGATCCTGTGCTGGGCGCGGGCGCTCGGCGAGTTCGGCGCGACGATCACGTTCGCGGGCAACTTCCCCGGCCGGACGCAGACCATGCCGCTCGCGGTGTACCTGGCGCTGGAGACCGACCCGCAGGCGGCGATCGTGCTCAGCCTGGTCCTGCTCGCCGTCTCGGTCGTCGTCCTGGCCGCGCTCCGGGACCGGTGGGTGGACGGCACCAGATGAGCGGACGCACCGGGACGGGCGGGCACGGCGTGACCCACGGGAGGGGCGGAGCGGCCCGGTCCGGAGACGGGAGCGGGTCCCAGGGGCTGGACGCGCGGCTCGTCGTCCGGCGCGCCGCGTTCGACCTCGACCTCGCGCTCACCGCGGGGCCGGGCGAGGTCGTGGCCCTGCTCGGCCCGAACGGCGCCGGCAAGAGCACCGCGCTGCGCGCCCTGGCCGGGCTCGTCCCGATGGCGGGCGGGCACGTCCGGGTGGACGGCGCGGACCTGCGCCCGCTGCCGCCCGACCGCCGCGGCATCGGCATGGTCTTCCAGGACTACCTGCTGTTCCCGCACCTCACGGCGCTGGACAACGTCGCCTTCGGGCCGCGCTCCCAGGGCGCCGGGCGCCGCGCGGCGCGGCGGATCGCCGCCGGCTGGCTGGAGCGGGTGGGGCTCGCCGAGTACGCCTCCGCCCGCCCGCGGGCCCTGTCGGGCGGGCAGGCGCAGCGGGTCGCCCTCGCCCGCGCGCTCGCCGTCGAGCCGCGCCTGCTGCTGCTGGACGAGCCGCTCGCGGCGCTCGACGCGCACACCCGGCTGGAGATCAGGGCCGCGCTCCGCCGCCATCTCGCCGGGTTCGAGGGCGCGGCCGTGCTCGTCACGCACGACCCGCTGGACGCCATGGTGCTCGCCGACCGCATCGCCGTCGTCGAGGGCGGGCGGCTCGTCCAGGAGGGGACGCCCGCCGAGGTGGCGCGCCGCCCCCGCACCGGCTACGTCGCGCGGCTGGTGGGGCTGAACCTCTACCGGGGCCGGGCCGAGGCGGGCACGGTCGTGCTGGGCGGCGGCGCCGCGACCCTCGACACTGTCGACTCGCTCGAAGGTGAGGTGTTCCTCGCCTTCTCGCCATCCTCGGTGGCGCTGTACCGGACCCGTCCCGACGGCAGCCCGCGCAACCTCTGGCGCACCCGCGTGGGCGCGGTCGAACGGCACGGGGACCGCGTGCGGGTGCGGCTGACGGGACCGCCTTTCGACGCCGTCGCGGACGTCACTCCGGCCGCCGTCGCGGAGCTCCAATTGTCGGAGGGAACCTCCATATGGGCGGCCGTGAAGGCCACGGAGACCCACGTTTACCCAGCTTGAGCGCGTCCATGCCGGGAGGTGGCCGAGTGCCGCCGACCGGTACCGACGCTTGGTGATATCCCTCACAAAATCGGGCACCATGCCCCAAAAGCGGACGTGATTGGTCCAGACCAAATGGCAAAAACGACGGGTCTTGTTCATCATGCAAACATCCTGCGAACAGCTGAAGGAGACGCCCGTGTCCAACCAGGTCCCCGGCCTCGACCAGGCCCCTACCGGCCACACCGAACTGATTGAGTGGGTACGCGGGATCGCCGAGCTGACCCGACCCGACCGGGTCGAGTGGTGTGACGGCTCGGAGGAGGAGTGGGAGCGGCTGACCGGTCTCCTCGTCGAGCAGGGCACCCTGACCCGCCTCGACCCGGCCAAACGGCCCAACAGCTTCCACGCGGCCTCCGACCCCACCGACGTCGCCCGCGTGGAGGACCGGACGTTCATCTGCTCCGAGAAGGAGGAGGACGCCGGCCCGACGAACAACTGGATCGCCCCCACCGAGATGCGGGAGACCCTGAACGGCCTCTTCGACGGCTGCATGAAGGGCCGCACCATGTACGTGGTGCCGTTCTGCATGGGCCCGCTCGGGGGCAACATCTCGCAGCTGGGCGTTGAGATCACCGACTCCGCCTACGTCGCCGTCTCCATGCGGATCATGACGCGGATGGGCGAGGGCGCGCTCCGGCTCATCGAGGAGCGCGGATCGTTCGTCAGGGCCGTCCACTCCGTCGGCGCCCCCCTGGAGCCGGGCCAGGAGGACGTCAAGTGGCCGTGCAACTCCACCAAGTACATCACGCACTTCCCCGAGACCCGGGAGATCTGGTCCTACGGGTCCGGGTACGGCGGCAACGCGCTGCTCGGCAAGAAGTGCTACGCGCTGCGCATCGCCTCGACCATGGCCCGCGACGAGGGCTGGATGGCCGAGCACATGCTCGTGCTGAAGCTGACCCCGCCGTCCGGTGAGACCCGCTACGTCGCCGCGGCGTTCCCCTCGGCGTGCGGCAAGACCAACCTCGCCATGCTGGAGCCGACCATCCCCGGGTGGAAGGTCGAGACCATCGGCGACGACATCGCCTGGATGCGCTTCGGCGACGACGGCCGCCTGTACGCGATCAACCCGGAGGCCGGCTTCTTCGGCGTCGCGCCCGGCACCGGCGAGAGCACCAACGCCAACGCCGTGAAGACGCTGTGGGGCAACAGCATCTTCACCAACGTCGCCCTCACCGACGACGGCGACGTGTGGTGGGAGGGCCTCACCGACGAGCCGCCCGCGCACCTGACCGACTGGAAGGGCAACGACTGGACGCCGGACTCCGAGAGCCCGGCCGCCCACCCGAACGCCCGCTTCACCACCCCGGCCGGGCAGTGCCCGATCATCGCCGACGAATGGGAGGACCCGAAGGGCGTCCCGATCTCGGCGATCCTGTTCGGCGGCCGCCGCGCCTCCGCCGTCCCGCTCGTCACCGAGTCGTTCGACTGGCAGCAGGGCGTGTTCCTCGGCGCCAACGTCGCGTCCGAGAAGACCGCCGCCGCCGAGGGCACCGTCGGCGAGCTGCGCCGCGACCCGTTCGCGATGCTGCCGTTCTGCGGCTACAACATGGGCGACTACTTCGGCCACTGGCTGGAGATCGGCAAGGCGACCGACCCCGAGAAGCTGCCGCGGATCTACTACGTCAACTGGTTCCGCAAGAACGCCGACGGCAAGTTCATCTGGCCCGGCTTCGGCGAGAACAGCCGCGTGCTGAAGTGGATCGTCGAGCGCCTCAACGGCAAGGCCGACGCGGCCAAGTCCCCGATCGGGCACCTGCCGACCAAGGAGGCGCTCGACACCGAGGGCCTCGACCTCGACGACGCCGACCTCGAGACGCTGCTGTCGGTCGACACCGAGGTGTGGAAGCAGGAGGCCGCCCTCGTGCCGGAGTTCCTGGAGAAGTTCGGCGACCACACGCCGAAGGCGCTGTGGGACGAGTACCACGACCTGGTGCGCCGCCTGGAGAACTGACGCGGAGGCGGCACCGGGCCGCCGGCCGCATGCAGGGCCGGTCGCGGACTTTGCGAAGTCCGCGACCGGCCTTGGCCTTTCCCACAGGGAGCGGGGGTCAACACTGGAAAGAGTCCTCGTCCCCGGGAGGCCGGAATGTTCGACCTGATGACCCGCCACTGGTGGGTGCTCGCGCTGCGCGGCACATTCGCGATCATCTTCGGCATCGTCGCCTGGGTGTGGCCGGGCATCACCGTCTTCGCGCTGGTCCTGCTGTTCGGCGCGTACGCCCTGGTGGACGGCGTGTTCGCGGTGGCCCAGGCGATCCGCGGCACCTCCGGCGGGCCGCGCGGGCTGCTGGCCCTGTCCGGGGCCGCCGGGGTCGCGCTCGGCATCGCGGCGCTGGTGTGGCCCGGCATCACCGCGTTCGTCCTGCTGATGCTGATCGCCGCCTGGGCGGTCGCCACCGGCGTGCTGGAGATCGGGGTCGCGCTCGCGCTGCGCAAGGAGCTGAAGGGCGAGTGGGCGTACGTCCTCACCGGCGCCGTCTCGCTGATCTTCGGGGTCATGCTGTTCGCCTGGCCCGTGTCCGGGGCGATCGCCATCGTCTGGCTGATCGGGCTGCTGGCCGTCCTGACCGGCGCCGCCATGATCGGCGCGGCGTTCCGGCTCCGCCGGCTCGGCCAGGTGGCCGAGCGGCCCGGCGGCACGAGCCCGGCCGCCCACCACTTCTAGGCGGACCCCGCACCCGGCCGGGCCTGATCACGGCCGGGCCCGACCCTGGGCCGCCCGGTGCGGCGGGCCGCACGGCGGAACCTCAAGTGCAGTTGAGGAACGCGTAGGATGCGGTGCATGACGCGGCTGGAGCACCGGGTGCACGAACTGACCGTCGGGCAGCTCGCCGAGCGGAGCGGCGTGGCCGTCTCGGCGCTGCACTTCTACGAGTCCAAGGGGCTGATCAGGAGCCGCCGCACGGCGGGCAACCAGCGGCGGTTCAGCCGGGACACGCTCCGCCGCGTCTCGTTCATCAAGGTCTCGCAGCGCGTCGGGATCCCGCTCGGCGAGATCCGCGAGGCGCTCGCCACCCTCCCCGAGGAGCGCACCCCCACGGCGGCGGACTGGGCGCGGCTGTCGGAGGCGTGGCGCAGCGACCTCGACCAGCGCATCCGGCAGCTCGAACGGCTCCGCGACGACCTCACCGAGTGCATCGGCTGCGGCTGCCTGTCGATCAGCAAGTGCGCGCTGGCCAACCCCTACGACCGGCTCGGGGACGAGGGACCGGGCCCGCGCCGGCTGCTCGTCCGCGCCGGCGCGGGCGAGCCCGCGCCCCGCCCGGCGGGCGGGACGCGCCACGCCCCCGACGACGACTGCGCGGGCCCCTGCCCTCCGGAGGGCGGCCCCGCCTAGCGGCCCCGTCTAGCGGCGGCGGGGGTCGCGGCCGTGCGGGTCGATGCGCCGCGGGGCCGGCTCCCGCCCCGCCGGCTGCGTCACCGGCGGGCACACCGGGATCTGCTCGATCGGCAGCTCGACGGGCTCGTCGGCGAGGGTGAACCGCTCGCCGTGGTGCCACAGCGTGAGGCCCTTGCCGTCCAGCAGCTCGTAGCGGGCCGCCTCGCCGGTCACGCTGACCTTGATCCGGTTGCCCCGGTACCGCATCCGGAACGCCAGCCGGCTGATCCCGCCGGGCAGCCGCGGAGCGAACCGCAGCGTGCCCTTGCCCGCCCGCATGCCGCCGAACCCGGCGACGAGCCCGCTCCACGCGCCCGCCATCGAGGCGATGTGCAGCCCGTCGCGGGTGTTGTGGTTCAGGTCGTGCAGGTCCATCAGCGCGGTCTCGCCGAGGTAGTCGTGCGCCAGCTCCAGCTGGCCGACCTCGGCGGCGACGACCGCCTGCGTCTGCGCCGACAGCGACGAGTCGCGGACGGTCAGGCCCTCGTAGTAGGCGAAGTCGCGCTCCTTCTGCTCGTCGGTGAACGCGTCCCCGCACAGGTGCAGGGCGAGCACCAGGTCCGCCTGCTTGACCACCTGCTTGCGGTAGAGGTCGAAGTACGGGTAGTTGAGCAGCAGGGGATAGTGGTCGGGCTTGGTCGCCGAGAAGTCCCAGCGGGCGTGGTTGGTGAAGCTCTCGCTCTGCGGGTGGACGCCGAGCCGCTCGTCGTAGGGGATGAGCATCGCCGCCGCCGCGTCCCGCCACGACGCCGCCTCCTCGGCGTTCACGCCGAGCCGGTCGGCCACGTCCGGGTGGCGCATCGCGGTCTCGGCGGCCTCCTGGAGGTTCCGGCGCGCCATCAGGTTGGTGTAGACGTTGTTGTCCACGACCGCGCTGTACTCGTCGGGGCCGGTGACGCCGTCGATGCGGAACACCCCGCCCACGTCGTGGTGGCCGAGGCTCCGCCACAGCCGGGCCGTCTGCACCAGGATGTCGAGGCCGATCTCCCGCTCGAACTGCTCGTCCTGCGTGGCGTCCACGTACCGGACGACGGCGTCGGAGATGTCGGCGTTGATGTGGAAAGCGGCCGTGCCCGCGGGCCAGTAGCCCGAGCACTCGTGCCCGCGGATCGTCCGCCAGGGGAACGCGGCGCCCTCCAGGCCGAGCTGGTTGGCACGGTCCCGCGCCAGCGGCAGCGTCATGTGCCGCCAGGCCAGGGCGTCGGCCGCGGCGCCGGGGGAGGTGTAGGTGAGGACCGGCAGCACGAACGTCTCGGTGTCCCAGAACGTGTGCCCGTCGTAGCCCGGCCCCGTGAGCCCCTTGGCCGGGATCATGCGGCGCTCCGCGCGGGCGCCCGCCTGCAGCACGTGGAACAGCCCGAACCTGACCGCCTGCTGGATCTCGGCGTCGCCGTCGACCTCGACGTCCGCGCCCTCCCAGAACTCGTCGAGGTACTCGCGCTGCTCGTCCAGCAGGCCCTGCCAGCCGGTCTGCCGCGCGCCGGCCAGCGCCCCCACCACCTGGTCGTGCAGCGCGGGACGCGACCGCCGGCTGGACCACCCGTAGGAGATGTACTTGACGATGCGCAGCCGCTGCCCCGGCTCCAGCCGCGTCGCGACCGTGAGCCGCCCCACGTCCTTGGAGCTCTCGGTGTCGATCGCCATCGACTCCGGGCCCTCGATGTCGTGCGACATCCCGGCGGCCATCCGCAGGCCGCTCTGCCGCGTCCGGTGCAGCAGCAGCACCTTCGTGCCGTTGGAGACGTGCTCCTCGCTGACGAGCGGGCTGCTCAGGATCGCCGAGGCGCGCGGGTCCTTGCCGCCGCCGGGCAGCGCCTCGTTGGCCACCAGCTCCGACTGGGCGACCACCCGGACCGCCGCGTCGACCGGCTCGACCTCGTAGCAGATCGCCGCCACGGCCCGCTGGGTCAGCGACACCATCCGGACCGACGTCACCCTGATCGTCCGGTCGGCGGGGGACGTCCACTCCACGTGCCGGGTCAGCGTCCCCGCGCGCATGTCGAGGATCCGCTCGTGGTGGTGGAGGCGGCCGTAGCGCACGTCGAGCGGCTCGTCGTCGACGAGCAGCCGGATCACCTTGCCGTTGGTGACGTTGATGACCGTCTGGCCCATCTCGGGGTAGCCGTAGGCGGTCTCGGCGTGCGGCAGCGGGCGCTGCTCGTAGAAGGAGTTCAGGTAGGTGCCGGGCAGCCCGTGCGGTTCGCCCTCGTCGAGGTTGCCGCGCATGCCGACGTGCCCGTTGGAGAGGGCGAACACCGACTCGGTCTGGGCCAGCCGGTCGAGCCGCAGCTCCGGCTCGCGCACGCACCAGGGCTCGACCGAGAACACGGGACGGTCGGCGTTCATCTGGCTGTCGCTCACGGCGCCTCCAGCAGCTCGGACAGGTCGTCGACCACCACGTCGGCGCCGTTCTCGGCGAGCGCCTTCGCGTGCTCGTCGCCGACCCGGTTGACGCCGACGACGTAGGCGAACCCGCCGGCCCGGCCCGCCTGGACGCCGGCGAGCGCGTCCTCGAAGACGACCGCCTTCTCGGCCGGGACGCCCAGCTCCTCGGCGCCCGCGAGGAACGTGTCGGGGGCGGGCTTGCCGGGCAGGTGCCGCTCCGCCGCGACGACGCCGTCCACCCGTGCGTCGAACAGGTCGGTGATGCCCGCCGTCCGCAGGACCTGGACGGTGTTGGCGCTGGAGGAGACCACGGCCGTCTTCAGCCCGGCCTCGCGCGCCTTGCGGACGTAGTCGATCGACCCGTCGAACGTCTCGACGCCCTTCTCCTCGATGAGCTTCAGGACGAGGGCGTTCTTGCGGGTCCCGAGGCCCCTGACGGTCTCCTTCTCGGGCGGATCGTCCGGGTCGCCCTCGGGCAGCGTGATGCCGCGCGACTCCAGGAACGAGCGCGTCCCGTCCTCGCGCCGCTTGCCGTCGACGTACCGGCCGTAGTCGCGCACGGGGTCGAACTCGGTGAACGGCTCACCGGTCCGCTCCGCGCGCTCGCGCAGGTAGCCGTCGAACATCTCCTTCCACGCCGCCGCGTGAACGGCGGCGGTACGGGTCAGCACCCCGTCGAGATCGAAGAGACACGCGGCCGCCCCGTCCGGCAGTCCCAGCATCGCACCCCCTGGCAGATGGCAGTATCGAAGTGATCCTTTTAAGCGCGACCCGTTCCCGCGCCGAGCGCGGGCATGCGGGCCCGGGCGCTCGAACGGGGGGATCATGAGCCGCGTACAACCCCTTGGCCAGGGTCGCACACGAGGAGGAGTCAGCCAATGCACAAGGCGCGAATCGGTGTCACCGGACTCGCGGTGATGGGACGGAACCTGGCCCGCAACCTCGCCCGGCACGGGCACCCGGTGGCCGTGCACAACCGCACGTCCGCCCGGACCAAGGCGCTGGTGGAGGAGTTCGGCGGCGAGGGGACGTTCCTGCCGGCGGAGACGCCGGAGCAGTTCGTGGAGTCCCTGGAGCGGCCACGGCGGCTCGTCATCATGGTGAAGGCGGGCGGTCCGACCGACGCCGTCATCGACGAGTTCGCGCCGCTGCTCGAGCCCGGCGACATGATCGTGGACGGCGGCAACGCCAACTTCGCCGACACCCGCCGCCGGGAGGCCGCGCTCCGCGAGCGCGGGATCCACTTCGTCGGCACCGGCATCTCCGGCGGCGAGGAGGGCGCGCTGCACGGCCCGAGCATCATGCCGGGCGGCTCCGCGGAGTCCTACGAGGCGCTCGGCCCGCTGCTGGAGGACATCTCCGCCAAGGTCGACGGGACGCCCTGCTGCGTCCACGTCGGACCCGACGGCGCCGGGCACTTCGTGAAGATGGTGCACAACGGCATCGAGTACGCCGACATGCAGCTGATCGCCGAGTCCTACGACCTGCTGCGGCACGCCGCCGGGCTCGCGCCCGCCGAGATCGCCGAGGTCTTCCGCACCTGGAACACCGGCCGCCTGGAGTCCTACCTGATCGAGATCACCGCCGAGGTCCTCGCGCACACCGACGCCGCGACCGGCAAGCCGTTCGTGGACGTCGTCCTGGACCAGGCCGAGCAGAAGGGCACCGGCCGCTGGACCGTGCAGACCGCCCTCGACCTCGGCGTGCCCGTCGGCGGCATCGCCGAGGCCGTGTTCGCCCGGTCCGTGTCCGGCCACGCCGCCCTGCGCGAGGCCGCGCGGGGCCTGCCCGGGCCGTCCCGCACGGCCGTCGCGGGCTCGGGCTTCGCCGACGCCGTGGAGAAGGCGCTGTACGCCTCGAAGATCGTCGCGTACGCGCAGGGGTTCCACGAGATCCAGGCGGGCAGCGCCGAGTACGGCTGGAACATCGACCTCGGCGCGATGGCCGCCATCTGGCGCGGCGGCTGCATCATCCGGGCCCGCTTCCTGGACCGCATCCGGGCCGCCTACGAGGCCGACCCGGAGACGCCGACGCTGCTGACCGACGACCACTTCGCCGAGGCCGTCGGCGACGCGCAGGACGCGTGGCGCGAGGTGGTCGCCACCGCCGCGCGCCTCGGCATCCCCGCGCCCGGCTTCTCCACCGCCCTGGCCTACTACGACTCGCTGCGCGCCGACCGCCTGCCGGCCGCGCTCACGCAGGGCCAGCGCGACTTCTTCGGAGCCCACACCTACCGCCGCACCGACCGCGACGGCTCCTTCCACACCCTCTGGGGCGGCGACCGCACCGAGGCGGGCGCCTGACGGTCAGCCCTTCCGCCACTCCGGGGACTCCAGAGCGCCGGCGGCCTGCGGCCCCATGAGCCCGAGGCCGCCGTCCACGAACAGCGACGCCCCCGTCACATAGGACGCCTCCGGGCTCGCCAGGAAGGCGATCGCCTCCGCGACCTCCCTGGCGTGCCCGGGCCGCGCGAGCGGGTACCCCGCCCGGCTCCCTGGCTCCGGCGGCTGCTCGTGCTGCCCGGTCATCGGCGTCGCGATCTCCCCGGGCGCCACCGTGTTGACCGTGATCCCGTACTCGGACAGCTCCAGCGCCAGCACGCGGGCGAGCATCTTCAGCCCGCCCTTGGCGGCGCAGTACGGTCCGGCCCCCACCCGCGGGTACTCCTCGTGCACGCTGGTCACGTTGACGATGCGCCCGCCCTCGCCCCGCCGGGCCATCCGCCGGGCGGCCCGCTGCGAGCACAGGAACGCCCCGTCGAGGTCGACCGACACCACCTCGCGCCACTCCTCGAACCCCATGTCGAGCAGGTGCCGCATGCTGCCCGTCCCGGCGTTGTTGACGAGCACCCCGAGCCCGCCGAGCTCGTCGGCCAGCTCGTCGACGGCGCCGGCCGCCCGGACGGGATCGGCCAGGTCGTGGCGCCGGACGGCCGCGCGGCGCCCCGCGTCCCCGACCTCCCGGGCCGTCCCCTCGGCCCCCTCCCGGTCGGACCGGTAGGTGATCCCGACGTCGAATCCCCGGCGGGCCAGCGCGACCGCGGTCGCCTTTCCGATGCCCGAGTCCGATCCCGTGACGACGGCGACCCGGTCGTAGCTCACGACTCGTCGTCGGCGTCGAGTTCGACGCCCGCGATCGGGTTGCCGTCGCGGGTCCCGCTCTCGGCGTCGCTCTCGTAGCCCTCATCGGCGCTGTCGGTGCCGGGGACGACCCGCTCGTGCGGCTGGTCCTCCCGCCCCGAACCGGCCCCGGGCCCCCGCTCCTCCGGCTCTCTCTTGTCCATCGCTCGGCTCCTCTCCTGCGCCTCGTTTCGTTCCGCCCTTTCTTGCCGATCGGTCCGCCCCTAACCACCCGCGGGCCGCCCCGGCCTAAGGTCGTGGGGTGGAGATTCCAGGGATCGACGAGATCCGGGCCTTGCACGAGCGGCACGCGCCCGGGGCTGCGGCGTTCGAGGCGGTATGGACGCACTGCGTCATCGTGAGCGAGATCGCAGAGCGGCTCGTGGAGGAGGCCGGGCTCGCGGTCGACGCGGACCTCGTGCGGGCCGGGTGCCTGCTGCACGACCTCGGCGTCTACCGGCTGTACGGCCCGTCGGGGCAGCTCGACCTCACGGGATACGTCCGGCACGGGGTGCTCGGCCACGCCATCCTCCGGGAGGAGGGGTTCCCCGAGGAGATCTGCCGGTTCTGCTCGTGCCACACCGGTGTGGGGCTGACCCGCGACGACATCGCGCGGCAGGGGCTCCCGGTGCCCCCGGGCGACTACTTGGCCGTGACCGGGGAGGAGCGGCTCGTCATGTACGCCGACAAGTTCCACAGCAAGACCGATCCGCCGACCTTCGTGTCCGCCGGCACCTATGCCGGACGCGTCCGGCGGTACGGGGAGGACAAGGTCCCCGTGTTCGAGGCCATGCGGGAGTCCTTCGGCGAGCCCGACCTCACGCCCCTCATGGAGAAGTACGGCCACGGGCTGGTCTAGGACGCGGGGCGCTGTCACCAGGGCACGGGGTGCCATCACCAGTACGCGGGGCGCCGTCCGGCGCGGGCAGTGGGCGATCGGGGGCAGGATGGAGGGGTGAGCCTTATCGATGAGCTTCCTTCCGGAAACGACGCCGACGCCGACTCGCTCTTCGAGGCGTTCGAGCGGTGGGTGTCGGGACGCGGGATCACCCTGTACCCCGCCCAGGAGGAGGCGCTCATCGAGGTGGTCTCCGGCGCGAACGTGATCCTGTCGACGCCGACCGGGTCGGGCAAGAGCCTGGTGGCGGCGGGGGCGCTGTTCGCGGCGCTCGGCAAGGACCAGGTCGGGTTCTACACGGCGCCGATCAAGGCGCTGGTGTCGGAGAAGTTCTTCGACCTGTGCGAGATGTTCGGGCGCGACAACGTCGGGATGATGACCGGCGACGCCAGCGTGAACGCCGACGCGCCGATCATCTGCTGCACGGCCGAGGTGCTGGCGAACATCGCGCTCAGGGACGGCGCGGACGCCGACATCGGCGTGGTCGTGATGGACGAGTTCCACTTCTACGCCGAGCCCGAGCGGGGATGGGCGTGGCAGATCCCGCTGCTGGAGCTGCCGCAGGCCCAGTTCCTGCTCATGTCGGCCACTCTGGGGGACGTCTCGTTCTTCCAGAAGGACCTGGCGCGGCGGACGGGGCGGCCGACGGCCCTGGTGACCTCGGCGGAGCGGCCCGTCCCCCTCATCTACGACTACCGGGTCACGCCGCTGCACGAGACGATCGAGGAGCTGCTGGCCGAGCAGAAGGCGCCGATCTACCTGGTGCACTTCACGCAGGCGGCGGCGATCGAGCGGGCGCAGGCGCTGATGAGCATCAACGTGTGCACCAAGGCGGAGAAGGCGCGGATCGCCGAGCTGATCGGCAACTTCCGGTTCACCACGAAGTTCGGGCGCAACCTGTCGCGGTTCGTCCGGCACGGCATCGGCGTCCACCACGCCGGGATGCTGCCCAAGTACCGGCGGCTGGTGGAGCGGCTCGCGCAGGCCGGGCTGCTCAAGGTCATCTGCGGGACCGACACCCTGGGGGTGGGGGTGAACGTACCGATCAGGACCGTCGTCTTCACCGCGCTCAGCAAGTACGACGGGCACCGGGTGCGGCGGCTGAGGGCGCGGGAGTTCCACCAGATCGCCGGCCGGGCGGGGCGGGCCGGCTTCGACACGGTCGGGTTCGTCGTCGCGCAGGCGCCCGAGCACGTGGTGGAGAACGAGAAGGCCCTGGCCAAGGCCGGCGACGACCCGAAGAAGCGGCGCAAGGTCCAGCGCAAGAAGCCGCCGGAGGGGTTCGTCGGCTGGGACGAGGACGTCTTCAAGAAGCTGCAGGAGGCCGAGCCGGAGATGCTCCGGTCCCGGTTCCAGGTCAGCCACGCGATGCTGCTGTCGGTGATCGCGCGGCCGGGCAACGCGTTCCAGGCCATGAAGCGGCTGCTGACCGACAACCACGAGGAGCCCGCGGCGCGGCGCAGGCACATCTCCCGGGCCATCGCGATCTACCGGTCGCTGCTGGCGGGCGGCGTGGTCGAGGTGCTGCCGGAGCCGGACGACGTCGGCCGGTACGCCCGCATCACCGTCGACCTCCAGGAGGACTTCGCGCTCAACCAGGCGCTGTCGACGTTCGCGCTCGCGGCCTTCGAGATCCTCGACCCGGCGTCGCCGTCGTACGCGCTGGACGTCCTGTCGGTGATCGAGGCGACGCTGGAGGACCCGCGGCAGATCCTCGCCGCGCAGGTCAACCGGGCGCGGGGCGAGGCCGTCCAGGAGATGAAGGCCGAGGGCATCGAGTACGAGGAGCGGATGGAGCTGCTCCAGGACGTCGACCACCCGAAGCCGCTGGAGGAGGAGCTCAGCGCCGCCTACGAGGTGTACCGGGCCGGGCACCCGTGGGTCGGCGACCACCCGCTGCGCCCGAAGTCGGTCGTGCGCGACATGTACGAGCGGGCGATGACGTTCACCGAGTACATCGGGTTCTACGAGCTGGCGCGGGGCGAGGGCCTCGTCCTGCGGTACCTGTCGGGGGCCTACAAGGCGCTCCAGCAGACCGTCCCGGAGTCGATCAAGACCGACGACCTGATCGACCTGATCGAGTGGCTGGGCGAGCTGGTCCGGCAGGTCGACTCCAGCCTGCTGGACGAGTGGGAGCAGCTCGCCAACCCCGCCGCCGAGGACCTGGACGAGCCGATCGAGGAGCGGGTCACCAAGGTGACCGCGAACGCGCGGGCGTTCCGCGTGCTGGTGCGCAACGCGATGTTCCGGCGGGTCGAGCTGGCGGCGCTGGAGCGCTACGGCGAGCTGGGCGCGCTGGACCCCGACTTCGGCGCCGACGCCTGGGCCGAGGCCATGGACCGCTACTTCGAGGAGCACGACGAGCTGCTCACCGGGGCCGACGCGCGGGGGCCGAAGCTGCTCCAGATCGAGGAGGTCCCGGAGGACGCCCTGTGGCGGGTCCGGCAGGTGTTCGACGACCCCGAGGGGCACCACGACTGGGGCATCAGCGCCGAGGTCGACCTCGCGGGTTCCGACCAGGAGGGCGAGGCCGTCGTCCGGGTGACCGGCGTCGACCGGATGTAGGAGGCAGCGGATGGTGCGGGTGGCGGTGGCGCAGTTCGCGCCCGGAACCGACAAGGACGAGAACCTCGCGGCGATCGGCGGGCTGGCCGCCGAGGCGGCCGGGCACGGCGCGCGGGTCGTGGTCCTGCCCGAGTTCGCCATGTTCACCGCGCCGAGGATGGACCGGCGTTTCGTCGACTCGGCCGAGCCGCTGGACGGCCCGTTCGTGCGCGGCCTCGGCGACCTGGCCCGGCGGCACGGCGTCCACGTCGTCGCGGGCGTGAACGAGCGGCTGGACGACGACCCGGACCGGATCTCCAACACCCTCGTCGCCGTCGCCCCCGGCGGGGACGTCGTCGCCGAGTACCGCAAGATCCACCTGTACGACGCGTTCGGGTACGAGGAGTCGGCGCTGGTGCGGCCCGGCGGGATCGGCGAGCCGGAGACCTTCGCCGTCGACGGCGTCACGTTCGGCATGCAGACCTGCTACGACGTCCGGTTCCCCGAGGTGACGCGGCGGATCGTGGACGCCGGCGCCGACGTGCTGGCGCTGCCCGCCGAGTGGGTGCCGGGCCCGCTCAAGGAGGACCACTGGCGGACGCTGGTGCGGGCCCGCGCGATCGAGAACACGATCTACGTGGCGGCCGCCGACCAGTGCGCCCCGACGGGCGCCGGCAACAGCATGGTCGTCGACCCGATGGGCGTCGTCGTGGCCGCGCTGGGGGAGGGGACCGGCGTGGTGTCCGGGGACGTCTCGCCCGAGCGGATCAAGGCCGTCCGGGCGAAGAACCCGGCGCTCGACCTGCGCCGTTTCACCGTCACCGAGTCCGGCTAGCGGCCCTCGCCGCGCGGGGAGCGGCTCCCGGGCCCTTGACAAATGAGTGAGTGCTCACTCAAATGGAGGTGTCCGGCGGCGAACGGGAGGCGGGCAGATGGCTGATCGGCGGTTCAGGTTCGCGGTGATGGCCGCGTGGGCGCGGGACGGCGCGGACTGGGCGGCGCAGGCGCGGCGCGCCGAGGAGCTCGGGTACGCGACGCTGCTGACCCCCGACACCTCGGGCACGGCGATGCCCGCGGCGTCCCTCGCCGCGGCGGCGGGCGCCACGACGACGCTGCGGGTCGGCACGTTCGTGCTCTCCGCCGCGACCCGCCCACCGCACATGATCGCCTGGGAGGCCGCCTCGATGGCGTTCGCCACCGGGGACCGGTTCGAACTCGGGATCGGCGCCGGGCGGCCCGGCGGCGAGGACGACGCCGCGCTGTTCGGCGTCCCGTACGGGTCGGGCGCCGAGCGGCTGGCCAGGGTGGAGCGGGTGCTCGACGCGGTCGCGCGCCCGCCGGAGCGCCTGTTCGCGGGGACGGGCCGCGCGCCGCGCGTGCTCGTCGCCGCGTCGCGGCGCCGGATGCTGGAGCTGGCCGCCCGGCGGGCCGACACGGTCGCGTTCGGGGTCCCGCCGATGACCGACGACGCGCGGCTGGCCGAGTACGTGGAGATCGTCCGGAAGGCGGCGGGCGAGCGGTTCGACGACTTCGAGCTGTGCACGCAGGTCCACGTCGTCGGCGACGAGGTGCCGGAGTGGCTGAGCCGGCAGATGAACGTGGACACCGCCGCCCTGGCGAGGTCCGCCGCGATCGCGAAGCTCTCCGGGACGCCCCGCGAGATGGCCGACACGCTCGCCCGCCGGCGGGACGAGCTGGGCGTGTCATACGTATCGGTCGCCTCCGCGTTCGTCGAGGAGTTCGCGCCGGTGGTGGAGCTGCTCGCGGGCCGCTGACCCGTACGCGAACCTTCGGGGGCCGACCCGGAACTCACGGCCCGCGCGGGGAGTCGTAAATGATCGTGAATTCCAACAGCCACGACATCATCGGGACAGCCCTCGTAGACGCGTTCGCGCAGCGCGGTTATCAGGCGGCGCTGCCCGACCCCGACACCGTCGCCGTCACGCTCAGGGACGGCACCCGCGTGCAGGCGGGCATCGCGGAATGGCGGGCGCACGCCGGGCGGAACCCGAGGTCCGCGCTGCCGGGCATCGCGGCCCAGTACGCCGACCAGGCGGTGCAGGCGCTCGAGCGGCGCCCGGCTCCGCCTCCGGCCGGCGGAACGCCCGACGTCACGAGCCTGCGCGTCCGGCTCTATCCCGAGGAGGCGCTCGACGAGCGGATGCGGGCCGCCCTCGTGACCCGGCCGCTCGCACCCGGACTGCTCCAGACCGTCGTCATGGACTACCCGGACTCGATCGTGCCGCTCAACCGGGTGGACCTCGGCGGCCTGCCCGAGGCCGAGGCGTTCGGTCACGCGCTGACGCAGTCGATCGAGCGGGAGCCCCACTACGTCCAGACCACCGACGTGCAGGGCATCAAGATCGCGAACATCGGCGAGCAGCACCGCTACATCGGCGCGCACGTCCAGGTCCTGCGGCGCTACTTCCCCGGGCCGCTGCCGTTCGGCGCACTGGTCGCGTTCCCGCTCCCGGAGTACGTCATGGTCCACGAGATCGGGACCGAGCAGCACCTGGTCCTCGCCATGAAGACCGTCCAGGACGCCGCGGCCAGGCTCGCCGGCACGGGGGAGAAGCCGATCAGCCAGCAGGTGTACTGGTGGCGGCCGGGCGACTACGAGGCCCTGCCCGAGCGCGACGCCCTGTTCGGCGGGCGCGTCCCGGACCTGCGGCCCGTGGGCGTCCAGGTCGAGCAGGGCGGGGAGCGCCTCCAGGTCGGACTCGTCGGCGACGACACCGCCGCACTGGTGCAGGGCTGGGAGGCGGCGCGCCGCTGAGCGGGTCAGGGCCTCCCGAAGACCCCGCCCCTGGTCGAAGGCGCCCACCTCGTCCCGCCGGTGGGACGAGGTGGGCGTGTCGTACTTACCAGCCTCCTCCGCGTTCGTCGAGGAATTCGCGCCGATGGTGGAGCTGCTCGCGGGCCGCTGACCCAGGCGGGGGTATCGAGGTGGCAACGTCGCGGCGATTTTCCGTGTCCGGGCGGCCGCTCAGCGTGACCATCGGAGGGTGCGCCTTTCCTCCAGCCTTCCGCCCGCCGGTTTCACCCGCGGCGCGCCCCGGCCGCCCGCCCGGCGCCGGCGCCGCCGGTCGGTGGTCGTCGCGGCGCTCGCCGTCGCCGCGGCGCTCCTCCTCGTGATCGCCTACGGGACGACGCGGCTCGCCCCGGCCCGTTCGGTGGACAGCGTCACCGTTCCCGCGCCGCCCGCCATGCCCTCGTCCGACTCCTCGCCGCCGCCCGGACGGGACGTCGCCGCGCCCCGCAAGGCGGATCACCATCACCGCCGCCACGCCGGGCAGAAGAAGCGGGCCCGTCCACGGAAGCAGGCCGCCGCGCCGCGCCCGCACCACCGCCCCGTGCGGCGGCCTCACAGGCCCGCGGTGCGCAGGCCGCCGAAAGCCGCTCGGCCCGCGCCCCCGCAGTGGATCACGAACGAGTGCAAGCGGCGCTACCCCTACGATCCCGCCCGCAGCGCCGCCTGCGTCGGCATGCTCACCGGCGTCTTCGGCCGCTGACCGGCCGAAGGCCGCGCGCTCCGTCCGGTGCGCTCAGGCCGCCTTGGACGTCAGCAGGCGGCGGACTTCGGCGCGCAGCGCCTCGAGGTCGACCCCGGCCTCGGCGGCCAGCCGTGCCGACAGGAAGTCCTCGTCGTGCAGGAGGCCGAGCAGGAGATGGCCGCTGCGGATCTCCTTCTGCCGGAGCCGGATCGCGTGCCGGAGGCTCAGTTCCAGCGCCTTCTTCGCCTTCGGCGTGAAGGGGATGTGGCCCCGGCGGTACCGGTCGATCTTTCCGGCGGGGACGTCGAGGGCGCCCTCGCCGAAGCTCTGCTCGGTGGCCTCCCGGACGGCGTCCAGATCGATCCCGATGCTGCGCAGGGCGTCGGAGTCGAGGACGTCGCCCCCCGCGCGGTTGACGCGGACGATCCGGGCTCGCAGGTCCTCCGGGTCGAGCCCGTGCTCGCGCAGCGCGCGTCCCGTGGCGTTCTCGGCGCCCGCCAGGGTGAGCAGGACGTGCTCGGTGCCGATGTGGCGGTCGCCCAGGGCCCGGGCCTCGGCCTGGGCGCCGGTGACCGCCTGACGCGCGTCCGCGGTGAAACGCTCGAACATCTCCCTACTGCTCCTTCTTGTCTCTTGTGGGGGGGCGACCCCCCACTCCCCCCGGAACCGCCTTCTTGAGAATTCGGCGGCCGGAGCCGTGCTTCTTGTGGACGGCCTGCCTGCTCACGCCGAGGCAGACGGCGATCTCCTGCCAGGACCAGCCCTGGTCGCGGGCGCTGGCGACCTGGAGGGCCTCCAGCCGCTCGGCCAGCTCGCGCAGCGCGCGCACGGCCCGCAGCCCCACCGCGGGATCCCGGCTGCTCGCCTCCTGGGCGAGCGTCACTCCATCGCTCATGGCTGTCAATGTAGGTTGACACTCGCGCCGTGTCAACCAACGTTGACATCGGCGGGGGTGTCAGCGCACGGCCAGCAGCGTGGTGAGCAGGTCGTCCAGGCTGACCAGGCCGGCGACGCGGCCGTCCGGCGCGACGGCGAGGCCGAGGTGGCTGTGGCCGGCCTTCAGGGTGGCGACGGCCTGGCCGACGGGGGTGCCGACCGGCATCGCCGGGACGGGGTGCGCCAGGTCCCGGGCGGGGGTGGTGCGGCCCCGCGCGCGGGCCACGAAGGCGTCCCGGACGTGCACCATGCGGGCCTGCCCCGGCCGCCCGGCGCCCCGCAGCATGAGCCGGGTGTGGCCGGTGCGCGCGGCCGCGTCGATGATCTCCTGCGGGATCGCGTCCGGCGCGACCGACACGATGTCGGAGACCGGCACGACGAGCCCGGACAGCGGGGCGCGCGGCGCGTCCAGCGCGGCGGTGATCAGCGTCAGCTCGCCCTGCTCGATCAGCCCCAGCCGCCGCGACTCCTGGGCGATGCTGCGCAACTGCTCGGGGGTGCGCGACACCTCCCGCGAGTCGGCGGGGCGGATGCCCACCAGCCGCAGCAGCAGGTTCGTCGTGCCGTTCAGCGCGGCCAGCACGGGGCGGGCGACGGTGGCGAACGCGCGGAACGGCAGGCCCAGCACGCTCGCGGAGCGCTCCGGGTCGGCGATCGCCCACGACTTCGGCGCCATCTCGCCGACGACCATGTGCAGGAACGTCACGAGCGCGAGGGCCAGCACGAACGCGACCGCGTGCGCCGCGCCCTCCGGCAGGCCGGCGGCGTGGAACAGCGGCGTGAGGGCCCCCGCGAACACCGGTTCGGACACCAGGCCGAGTCCGAGTGAGCACATCGTGATGCCGAGCTGCGCCCCGGCGAGGGTCAGCGACAGCTCGTCGATCCCCGCGACGGCCGCGCCGGCGCCCCGCCCGCCGCGCGCGGCCGAGCGCTCCAGCCGCGGCCGCCGCGCCGCCACCAGCGCGAACTCGGTGGCCACGAAGAACCCGTTGCCCGCCAGCAGCGCCAGCGTGACCGGAGCGCCCAGCGCGAGGTTCATCGGCCCTCCTCCACGGTGCGGATGCGGATCAGCTCCGGCACGTGCCGGTGGATCGTCAGGACCTCCACCACGGCGGTGCGGGCGGGCTCGTCCAGCGCGGTCGGCGCCAGCTCCACCCGGACGACGTCGCCCGGCCGCGCGACCCGGCCGAGCCGCTTCATCAGGAGCCCCGCGACGGTCTCGTAGTCGCCCTCCGGCAGCGCGATGCCCGTCTCGTGGGCGACCTCGTCCATCCGCAGTCCCGCGTCGGTCGTCCACCACTCGCCGCTGCGGATCGCGAGCTCCTCGCCCGGCTCGTTCTCGTCGGCGATCTCCCCGACCAGCTCCTCGGCGACGTCCTCCCAGGTGAGGATGCCTGCGAAGCCTCCGTACTCGTCCACCACGCAGGCGATGGGCACGCCCGCGCCCTGCAGCCGCAGCACCACCTCCGGCAGCGGCAGCGACGACGGCAGCAGCAGCGGCGGCCGGGCGATCGCGCCGACCTCGGTGCGCTCCGCCGCGCCCGGACCGAGCGCGACCAGCTCCTCCAGCCCGACGATCCCCACCACGTCGTCGACCCCCTCGCCGAGGACGGGGTAGCGGGTGTGCCCGCTCGCCGCGATCACGTCGCTCATCTCGGCGGCGCGCGCGGAGGCGGGCACGGTCACCACGTCGACCCGGGGCACCATGACCTCCTCGGCGTCCCGCTCGGAGAACACCAGGGCCCGCTCCAGCAGGTCGGCGTGGCCTGCCTGGAACTGCTCCCCGGACTCGCCGATCATGTGCCCGAGCTCCTCCAGCGTCGCGCCGTGCCGCAGCTCCTCCACCGGCTCGATGCCCACCGCGCGGACGAGCCGGTTCGCGGACACGTCGAACAGCTTGATCAGCGGGCCCGCCACGGCCAGGTAGACCAGGGTGGACCCGGCCAGCGCGCGGGCCAGCGGCTCCGCCCTCGCCAGCGCCAGGTTCTTGGGGAACAGCTCGCCCAGCACCATCTGGATCACGGTGGCGAGGACGAACCCGAGCGCGACCGCCACCCCGCCGGACGCCGCCTCCGGGACCCCGGCCGCGTGCAGCGCCGGGGCGATCAGGTCGGCCAGCGCGGGCTTGGCGATGAAGCCCACGACCAGCGCGGTGACCGTGATGCCGAGCTGCGCGCCCGACAGCATGAACGACAGCCGCCCCATCACCTGCACCGCGCGTCCCGCGGCCCGGTCGCCCTCCGCCGCCCGCTGGTCGAGCGCCGGGCGGTCCGCGGTGACGAACGCGAACTCCTGCGCCACGAAGTAGCCGGTCGCGGCGGTCAGCACGAGGACGGCCAGCAGTCCGAGCGCGGCATTCACCCGGGGTTCCTCCTCATGCGCGGCGGCTTTGAGATCACTTCTACCCCCGCCCGGGCCGACCCTCCCCGAGGCCTGGGACGGTTATCGACCGCTCTGTGTGGAATGAACCACATTGCAGGCGAAGAGGCCGGGGCCACGACCGCGAGGGGGCGCCCATGCCGAGACCGTTCGCGTCGTCCGCGGATCTGGGCGACAAGACGCAGACGCTGGAGGTCCTCGCCGACGGGGTGTACGCGCTCACCGCCGAGGGGGACCCGAACGTCGGGGCCGTGGAGGGCGAGGACTTCCTCGTCTGCTTCGAGGCCCTCGCCACGCCCGCCGCCGCACGCGACTGGCTCGCCGTCCTGCGCGAGCACACCGACAAGCCCATCCGCTACCTGGTCCTGTCGCACTACCACGCCGTCCGGACGCTGGGCGCGAGCGCGTTCGGCGCCCCGGTGGTCGTCGCGCACGACCTGACCCGGGCGCTGATCGCCGAGCGCGGCAAGCAGGACTGGGAGTCCGAGTACGGCCGGATGCCCCGGCTGTTCAAGGACCCGGACGGCATACCGGGGCTCACCTGGCCGAGCGTGACCTTCTCCGGCACCCTCACCATCGACCTCGGCGGCGACCGCGGCGACCTCGACCTGGCCTACTGCGGGCGCGGGCACACCGAGGGCGACATCGTGGCGTGGCTGCCCCGGCACCGGATCCTGTTCGCCGGCGACCTCGTGGAGACGCAGGCCGCGCTCTACACCGGCGACGCGTTCCACCGCGAGTGGGCGTCCGGCACCCTCGACCACGTCGACTCCTTCGGGGCCGAGATCCTCGTCGGCGGCCGGGGCGCGGTCGCGCACGGCCGGGACGCCGCCCGCGCCGCCGTCGGGCAGACCCGCGACTTCCTGACCACGATGATCGACGAGGTCGGGCGGGTCCGGCGCGACGGCGGGACGCTCAAGGACGCCTTCGCCGCCGTGCACGCGGCGCTCGCCCCCGCCTACGGCCGCTGGCCGATCTTCGAGCACTGCCTGCCGTTCGACGTCTCCCGGCTCTGGGACGAGCTGGACGGCGTCGAGCGCCCCCGGATCTGGACGGCCGAACGCGACCGGGAGGTCTGGGCGGAGCTGCAGGACTAGCCGGTACGGGGGGGAGTGGTGCCCGAGACAGCAGGAGATGTCCGGATCTCGTGACAACCCGGGGAGGGCCGGGTCCCGCGTGGCAGGCTCGGAACCGCCCGCGGGCACGGGGTTCCAGACGCGGAGGGAGTGACGATGACCGAGCGGTACCGCCCCCGTCCGGTGTTCGATCCGGGCATCGCCGGCGAGGAGCGCGCGCTGCTGGCCGCCGCGCCCGAGCGGCTCGTCCCGGCCTGCATGCCGGCGCCGCCGCCCCCGCGGCTGCGCACCGCCACGGTCGCGGCGCGGCTGGTGTGGATCCCGGCGTTCGCGCTCTTCTACGGCGTGCTGCCCGGCGGATGGCTGCGCGTGTGCTTCGTCGCCTCGCTGGACGACGACGAACTGGTGGGCGGCGCGGTGCGCTGGGGGAGACTGCCCGTGCTCGCGATGATGCTCACCCCGGCGCTGCAGGTGCTCCTGCTGCTGCTCGGCCAGGTGGAGGCCGCCGTCGTCCTCGCCGCCGCGAGCTTCGCCGGCTGGGTCGCCGGGGCGCTGCGGCACGTCCGGGAGCCGGCCGCCGCCCGCGCCGCGCGCGAGCACCACGGCCGCTACCTGCTGCCCGCCGACTTCGACGGGCCCGCCGCCGGCCTGCTCGTCCGCGCCCAGCGCGCCGTCGACGGCGTCCTCGGCTCGCAGGCGCACGTCGCCGGGCTGCTCGACGACATCAACAACGCGGTCGTCCTGCCGCGGCAGGAATGGGCGATCGCCGGCGCCCTCGCCGAGCACACGCGGCTCCGCCGGGAGCGCCGCGCCCAGCAGCCCGAACGGCTCTCGTCGCGCGTCCGGGCCCTGCTGGAGCCGCAGGACCGCGCCCTGGAGCTGTCGGTCCGCTCGGTCACCGGGCGAATCGAGGCGCTGGAGGCGTACGCGCGCCGGGCCGGAGAGGCCGACGACGCCTACCACGAGTCCAGGGTCCTGCAGGAGCTGCCCGAGCAGAACGCCCGCTACCGGGACCTGGTGGCGAGCACCGTCGGGGACGAGATGGCGGGGGAGCAGATCCGCGGGATGGCCGAGGACGCCCGCCGGGCCGAGCTGGCGCTGCGCGAGCGCGTCGCAGGCGCGGTGCGGGCCGGGCACGAGCTGGGCCCGCCGCTCGGCTGACGCCGGGCCGCGGTCCCGCCCGCCTCCCCGGGGCGCGGTCCGCGCCCCGGGCGGTCAGTTCTCGGCCAGCACGATGACGCGGTCGTCGGCCGACAGGGTCAGCGGCGCCGTCTTGTCCGGGTTCAGCACCACCCCGTAGCCGGGCGGCTCGTGGAACCGCTCCGTCAGCCGGTAGCCGAGCGCGACCTCGCCCCGCCGCCGCGCCGCCTCGATGAGCGTCGCGAAGTCGGCCTCGGCGCCGGGCGCCAGGTAGTCGCAGGCCGGCTTGAGGTAGATCTCCGAGCCCGCCGGGTCGAGCAGGTCGGCGAACACCTCGTACAGGTGCCGGTTCTCGCTCAGCTGGGTCAGCATCAGGCTGATCAGCTTCTCGCTGACGACGAAGTCGTCGGCCTTGGTGACCTGCGCGATCTCCCGGTTGGCGTCGTCGTTGATCTCGCTGACGATGGCGAAGGGGTCGCCGAGCGCGTCCTCGATGTCGCGCAGGTGCAGCAGCGTGACGAGGGTGCGGGCGTCGGCGTGCTCCCGGTCGTGGCGCGCGTCCGACAGCACGATGACGCGCTGGAAGGAGCCGAGGTCGAGGGACTCCAGGGCGGGCCGCTCGGTCGGCTCCGCCCGCACGAAGTCGATCTTGAGGTTGGCGGGCGGGCGCAGGGCCCCGGTCGGGTCCTCGCGCGGCGCCGCCACCACGAGCGCCGACTCCGGGGCGAGGAACTCGTCCAGCAGCTCGATGATCTTCGGGGCGCGGTGGTTCCAGCCGAGCATCAGCGTGCGCTCGGGCACCGGGGGGCGCGGGGTCGCCGTGGTGATCGCCGCCTCCCGGACGGGCGGCGCGGGCCCGGTGGCGAGCCGGATCAGCAGGTCGTCCTCCGCCAGGAGGATGATCTCGTCGTCGGCGCGGATCACGGTGTCCATCGGCGGGTTCAGCAGGACGGCCCCGTCCGCCCGCCGCAGCCCGGACGGGACGCCGAGGTCATAGGCCGACAGCGACTCCCCGAACGTCATGCCCTCGAGGGCCGGCTCGGTGCGCATGTAGAACTCGTGCCCGGCGAAGTCCAGCAGCTCGGTGCAGACCTGCGACAGGCCGGACTGGCGGTGCGACTGCACGATCAGCCGGATCGCCACGTCGTCGGCGTCGATGACGTGCGCGGCGGGGCCGCCCGCGAGCCGGGCGGCGGGCAGGTTGGCCGAGTCGTGCACGGCGGCGACCACGTGCGGGCGGTGCCGCCCCCAGGGGCGGGCTCCGAGTGACAGCAGCACCTTGATGACGCGGGCGTCGGCGTCGTCGACCTGGGGGGTGACCACCATGATCGACCGCGCGGTGCCCGGGCTGACCAGCTCCACGTCCGCGACCTTCAGCGGGTCGCCGGTGCGGCACACGATCCGGGTGCGGCCGAGGTCGCCGACCCGGGCGCGGATGGCGTCCTCCATCTCGACCTTGTCGCGGTCGGCGAGGATCGCGACGCACGACCTGCGCCGGCTCTGGTTGGCCTCGACCAGCTCCGCCACCACGGTGAAGACCTGCTCGGACCAGCCGAGCAGCACCGTGTGGTCGTGCTCGACGATCCGCGACCGGCCCTTGCGCAGCTCAGTGATCTTGGACTCCAGGCCGGTGGTGAGCACACCGATCAGCGAGCTGACGATGAAGATCCCGCCGATGGTCGAGACCAGCATCAGGCCGAGGAAGGGCGCGGTCCCCGCGTCGTCCCCCATCGTGCCCGGATCGAGCGTGCGCAGGAGGCTGCGCCAGACCATGCCGGGCCAGTGCCCGTGGGAGTCGCTGTCGCCCGGCGCGATCAGCACCGCCGCGGTCGCCACCACGAGCACCAGCGCCACGGACGCGAGCCCGAGCCAGCCGATGAGCGCGGGCGTCCCCTTCGACATCGTCCGGTCGAACCAGTACCGGACCCTGTCCCGTCGCGTCACGCGTGTCAACGGGCCGCCCCCTCCGCCGTCGCCCCCGGCGCCAGCCTATTGTGTTGTCTCGCACCATTCCTGGCATTCTCTCCCTCAATGAGGGGAGAATTGGCCCGATGCGCACGCGACGGGGCCGGGGCGTCGACAAATCCACCCCGGCCCCGCCGTGCGCGCCGGAACGCCGCCGGCCGCGCTGCGGCCGCTAGTGCGCCGCTTCGTACTGCTCGATCACATTGGCGGGGATACGGCCCCGCTCATTGACCTTGATACCGCTGTTCTTCGCCCACTCGCGAATCTCCGCGGAGCGCTCGCGGCTGCCCGCCGTGCGCGTGCCGCGGCCGCCCCGGACGGGGGCCTTGCGCGCCTTGCGGGCGCCGGCCACGAACGGCTCCAGGCCGCTGCGGAGCTTGGCGGCGTTCTTCTTGCTCAGGTCGATCTCATAAGACGTCCCGTCGAGGGAAAAGCTGACGGTCTCGTCAGCCTCTCCGCCGTCGATGTCGTCCACGAGAAGGACTTCGACCTTCTGTGCCATGCGGGGACTCCCTCTAGCTATGCGTCCGGCTTGGCGTCCGGATGTGCCTCGATGAATGCAGCATAGACCTCATCCGATATCTTGCCACGTTCGGAGACTTCGATGTCCTCTCGCAATGCCCACGCGCGGACATCGCCGTTCGTGTAGCCCTTGATCTTCGCGGTGCGGGACTTGCGCCCCTTCCCGGCGGGCTTCACCTCGGCGGCGTTCTCGATGAAGGGCGCGAGGGCGTCCAGCATCTCGTTGAGCCGCTTGTAGTTGTCATCGCTCAAGTCGATCGTGAACGTGCGCTCCAGGACTTCGAAGTCCCGCTTTGCGACATCGGCTCCTTCGGAGCCGTCGATGTCGTCCACCCGAATGACCTTCTCGGCCATGTGTTCTGTGTCTTCCTTCCCCTCGCCGACGCGGCGACCTTGACCGTAGCGGATTCCGGGGCCGGTCATGGCGGCGGGACGCGCCGGGCGAGGCGGCGGACGGGCGCCAAGTTCCGGTCAAACATCGCATGGTGCGCGCATCCCGGGGTAGCCGCCACAAGACGTGTGCGATCACCAGCGTCCAGTCACCACCCGAGGGAGCTGCACCATGGCCGACCCCACTGGCCGCGACGACCGGAAACAGGAGCAACTGGGCCATCGGCGGGTGAGCCCGGAAGGGGCCCGGCTCACCACCGACCAGGGGGTCCGGGTCGATGACACCGACAACTCGCTCAGCGCGGGCGAGCGCGGTCCGTCGCTGATGGAGGACTTCCATCTGCGCGAGAAGATCACCCATTTCGACCATGAGCGGATTCCCGAGCGGGTCGTGCACGCGCGCGGCTCGGGCGCCTACGGCCATTTCACGCTGCACGAGTCCCTCGCCGAGTACACCGCGGCCGAATTCCTGTGCGACACGTCGCTGACGACGCCGGTGTTCGTGCGCTTCTCCACCGTCGCGGGGTCCCGCGGGTCGGCCGACACCGTCCGGGACGTCCGCGGCTTCGCCACGAAGTTCTACACGCGGCAGGGCAATTTCGACCTCGTCGGCAACAACATGCCGGTCTTCTTCATCCAGGACGGCATCAAGTTCCCCGACTTCGTGCACGCGGTGAAGCCCGAGCCGGCGAGCGAGATCCCGCAGGCGTCCTCGGCCCACGACACCCTCTGGGACTTCGTGCAGCTCCAGCCCGAGACCATGCACATGATGATGTGGCTCATGTCGGACCGGGCGCTGCCGCGCAGTTACGCGATGATGGAGGGCTTCGGCGTCCACACTTTCCGGCTCGTGAACGGCCGGGGGCGCGGGACGTTCGTGAAGTTCCACTGGAAGCCGAAGCTCGGCACCCACTCGCTCGCTTGGGACGAGACCCAGAAGATCGCGGGGAAGAATCCGGACTTCAACCGGGCCGACCTGTGGGAGCGGATCGAGGCGGGCGCCTTTCCGGAGTACGAGTTCGGCGTCCAGCTCGTCCCGGAAGAGGACGAGCACGCGTTCGACTTCGACCTGCTCGACCCGACGAAGATCATTCCGGAGGAGGAGGTGCCGGTGCGGCCGGTCGGCACGCTGGTGCTCGACCGCAATCCCGACAACTTCTTCGCCGAGACCGAGCAGGTCGCGTTCCATCTCGGCAACGTCGTCCCCGGCATCGACTTCACCAACGACCCGCTGCTGCAGGCGCGGCTGTTCTCCTACCTGGACACGCAGCTGATCCGGCTCGGCGGGCCGAACTTCCCGCAGCTCCCCGTGAACCGGCCGGTCGCGCCGGTGCGCAACCACCACCGCGACGGCTACCACCAGACGGACATCCACCAGGGGCGGGCGAGCTACCACAAGAACTCGCTGTCGGGGGGCTGCCCCGCGGTCGGCGGCGAGGGCTCCTACACCCACTACCAGGAGCGGGTGGACGGCGCCAAGATCCGCAAGCGGAGCGAGAGCTTCGCCGACCACTACTCCCAGGCGAGGCTGTTCTGGAACAGCATGTCCGACTGGGAGAAGGAGCACATCGTCGGCGCGTTCCGGTTCGAGCTCGGCAAGTGCGACCACCGGCACATCCGGGAGGGCGTCATCGGGCATCTCAACCACGTCGACCACTCCCTCGCCGTCCAGGTCGCCGAGGGCGTCGGGGTGGAGCCGCCGAAGGAGCCGGACACCGCGGCCCACGTCCGCACGTCGCCCGCGCTGAGCCAGGCGAACGCGCGCGCCGACTCCGTGCGGGGCCGCAAGATCGCGGTGCTGGCGGCGGACGGCGTCGACTCGGCGGCCGTCGCCGCGGTCGGGGACGCGCTCACCGAGGCCGGGGCGGTGGTCGAGATCCTCGCCGCGAAGGACGGCTTCGTCCAGGCGGCGAACGGCGGCCAGGTCGAGGTGACCCGCGCCATGCCGACCGTCGCGTCCGTCCTCTACGACGCGGTGCTCGTCTCGGGCGGCGAGCAGAGCGCGCGGACGCTCGCCCAGGACGGCGACGCCGTGCACTTCGTCGCCGAGGCGTTCGTGCACTGCAAGCCGATCGGCGCGCTGGACGCGGGCATCGGCCTGCTGGAGCGCGCCGGGATCGACAGCGTGCGGTTGTCGGACGGCGACACCGTCAGCGACGCCGGCGTCGTCACCGGGCGCGGGCCGGGCGGCGACTTCGCCGCCAGGCTGGTCGAGGCGGTCGCGGCGCACCGGCACTGGACGCGCAAGAAGGCGCACGTTCCGGCCTGACCCCGCGGCCGGGGCCGTCCTCCCGCTCGCGGGCGGTGCGGATCGGGGACCGGGGTCCGGCGCGGCGGCCCGCGCGGGCCGCCCG